>JAISPM010000029.1 GCA_031274895.1 Alphaproteobacteria bacterium | reverse complement strand
GCTACCAAGTATCGCATTTCAATCCCCAATAGAGCATAACCTGCCAATACAGATCCTGCAATTCCTGCTAAACCAACACTCATTACAGCAAATAATTCAGATTTTGTAAGTCCGGCAAGGAATGGTCTTATAACCAGCGGTGATTCGGATTGACCAACAAATATATTAGCGGCAGAAGCAATGGATTCGGTTTTAGATGTGCCTAATAGTTTGTGCAATCCAAGCCCAATGGTATTAATAATTAAAGGCATTAATTTAATATAATACAGAACCGAAATTAAAGCCGAGAAGAATATAATAATTGCTAGGGCATTAATGGCAAAAACAAAGCCCACGTGTCCATCGGCAAGTGGACCAAACACAAAGTTTATACCCTCGGTGCCTGCATTGATGGCAGCACTTATGCCTTGAGATATGTAAAAGAGAATATCCTTACCGAAGGGGACATATAACACGAAAAAAGCGAAGAATGCTTGTATAAAAAAAGCACCAACAACGGTGCGAATATTAATTTTTTTACGATTACTAGATAACAAATAAGCAATGCCAAGAAGAACGGCGATACTAAAAATTCCAAAAATTATTCTCATATTATTTCAGCCTTTATAAAAAAGATGTTGCAAAAATACTACTATTAATTATATATACTTTTGCAACATAAAACAACTGATATTTACTAAAGCGAAAAACTTAAAAATATTCCTGCCAAAGTTGCGGACATAAAATTAGAAAGAGTTCCTGCCACTACTGCTTTTACTCCCAATTGTGCCACATTAGATTTTTGATTCGGTGCCAGTGCGCCCAGTCCGCCGACTAATATCCCGATGGAGCTAATGTTAGCGAATCCACATAAAGCAAAGGATGTAATAGCCTGTGTTAATGGGCTGAAAGTAGCCATTTCTTTAGCAAAGCTCATATAGGCAACAAATTCATTAAAGATTAATTTTTGTCCTAAAAATGCACCAACTCGCACTGCTTCATCCCACGGAATACCCAGAATAAATGCAAAAGGTGAGAAAAGGTAGCCTAAAATAAAGGTGAAAGATAGGCCTTCAAAACCAAAAACACTACCGAAACTACCGAGAATCATATCCATTAGAGTTACTATACCAATAAATGCAATCAGCATGGCTCCAACATTGGCAACCAACATTAGACCTGCGCTTGCGCCATTGGCAGCAGCTTCTACCACATTTGTTGGTTTTTCATCAGCAGAATCGCCTTGGATGGCTTCCATGGTATCTTGAACTTTATCTTCTTCGGTTTGCGGATAAATTATTTTAGCCATTAATAATCCACCCGGGGCTGCCATAAAACTGGCGGCGATAAGGTATTTCATTTCAATCCCCAAAAGGGCATATCCTACCAACACACCGCCTGCAACTGATGCCAGTCCGCAGGTCATAACGGCGAATAGTTCGCTTCGTGTCATGGCATGTAAAAACGGACGAACCACAAGAGGTGCCTCGGTTAGCCCTACAAATATATTGGCAGTGGCGGTTAAGGATTCAGTTCTGCTTGTGCCTAAAAGTTTATGTAAACCAAGTCCTAAGGTATTAATAATTAGAGGCATAACTTTAATGTGGTATAAAACCGAAAGCAGGGCGGAGAAGAAGATAATAATTGCTAACACATTAATTGCAAAAATAAAGCCGACGCTCATATCAGCTAAAGGACCAAAAACGAAAGCCACGCCATCTGCTCCTGCACTGATTGCTGCACTTACTCCGTTAGATAAATAAGCCAGCGCGGCTTTACCAAACGGCACATATAGCACAAGAAATGCGAAGAATGCTTGAATAAAAAACGCACCAAAAACGGTGCGGTAATTAATTGATTTTCTGTTGTTAGACATTAAATAGGCTATTCCCAGTATAATAAATATACCGACAAAACTATAAAGTAATCTCATGATAATTTCCCATTCCCGAGTTGAAAAAGAAATAATTTTATAGGAGATGTTATAAATTGTCAAATGAAAAAATAATAAACATATATAAAAAAAGACTGGACAAATATAAAAATATTATTTATATTATAAACTGTTTTGAATGAAACAGACTTTTATATGGATTTGTAGCTCAGGTGGTTAGAGCGCACCCCTGATAAGGGTGAGGTCGGTAGTTCGAGTCTACCCAGATCCACCATATGTTTTGTGGAGCTTTGTGCGGGGACTTGTGCGAAGCACATTTGCGGGGGTATAGCTCAGTTGGTAGAGCGTCTGCTTTGCAAGCAGAATGTCATCGGTTCGATTCCGGTTACCTCCACCATTTATCTACTATTTTCATAAAAAAATCTTGTTATTTATAGTTTATTAAAAAGTGATGTATTAAATGAAAATTAGAAATATTGCGATTATTGCCCACGTGGATCATGGTAAAACTACGCTTGTGGACGAATTATTAAAACAAAGCGGCACCTTCCGTGAAAATCAGAACGTGGAAGTTCGGGTTATGGATTCCAACGATCTTGAAAAAGAGCGTGGTATAACCATTCTTGCTAAATGCACCTCCGTGCATTATAAAGATTATAAAATTAATATTATTGATACTCCCGGTCATGCCGATTTCGGCGGCGAAGTTGAGCGGATTTTAGGCATGGTTGAGGGTGTGATTCTACTTGTGGATTCGCAAGAAGGACCAATGCCGCAAACTCGTTTTGTAACGTCTAAGGCTTTATCGCTGGGACTTAAACCCATTGTATTAATTAATAAAATGGATAAACCTGACCGTCGTCCTGACGAAGTTTATAACGAAGTATTTGATTTATTTGTGAATCTTGGAGCCAATGACGAACAGTTAGATTTCCCGATTCTTTATGCGGCGGCTCGTGATGGTTGGGTTTCTAAAACGGAAGAAAAAGAAGCGAATGATGTGTCTGCCCTTTTTGAAACGGTAATTGAAAAAATTGAAGAGCCAAAAGTAGACGAAAATGCTCCGTTTGCTATGGTATCTACCATGATTGAAAATGACGATTACGTGGGCAGAATGCTTACAGGCAAAATTGCCAGCGGGAAAGTGCGCGTGGGTGATAATCTTAAAGCCCTTGACCGCGATGGTAATTTAGTAGAAAAATCTAAAGTATCTAAATTAATGCTTTACGAAGGACTTACTAAAAAAAGCGTGGAAGAAGTAGCGGCTGGTGATATAGTGTGCTTGGCTGGATTTTCTAAAGCGACAGTATCTGACACTATTTGTGATGTGGCAGTGGAAGCTCCGCTATATGCAAAACCGATTGATCCGCCTGTGTTATCTATGACTTTTTCGGTGAATGATTCGCCTTATGCCGGGAAAGACGGTAAAAAGTTGACATCCCGTGTGATTCGCGAAAGACTTTTAAAAGAGCAAGAAATTAATGTATCCATTAAAATTCAAGATACTGACAATGCCGATACACTGGAAGTTTCAGCTCGTGGTGAATTACAATTAGCGATTTTAATTGAAACCATGCGCAGAGAAGGTTTTGAACTTTCTATTGGTCGTCCGAGGGTTCTTGTTAAAGAAGAAAACCATGTTAAATTAGAGCCGATGGAATATGTGCAGGTGGATGTTGACCAAGAATTTGCAGGCACAATTATTGATACACTCCAAAAACGTAAGGCTCGTATAGATACCATGTCGACTACGGCGGATGGTAAGCAGCGTATAGTATTTATTGCACCAACCCGTGGCTTGATTGGTTATTATTCTAAATTTTTAACCGATACCCGTGGCACAGGCGTTATGTCGCGTCTATTCTTTGGTTATGAAGAATGGAAAGGCGTGATTGAAAGCCGTTTCAATGGTGTGTTAATTTCCATGGCGCAAGGTAAATCTGTAGCTTATGGCTTATTCCACTTGGAAGATAGAGGTAAGTTATTTATTGGCGCAGGCGAAGATGTTTATGTAGGTATGATAGTTGGCGAACACTCTAAGGATAACGACCTTGAGGTGAATCCGCTTAAAGCTAAACAGTTAAGTAATATGCGTTCGGCAGGTAAAGATGATAATATCATTTTAACGCCGCCAAAACGTATGAGCCTAGAAGAAGCCATCGCTTATATTGAAGAAGACGAAATGATAGAGGTAACTCCAAATTTCTTAAGAATCCGTAAGCAATATTTAGATCCGAATGAGCGGAAGAAGCATTATCGAGCTAAAAGTGAGTAAATAAACACTAAGGAATATCTCTTTTAACTGCAATGACACACTCCTACCTGTTGTGAATTCTAGAGATGTCATAATGCAGTTAAAAGAGATATTCCTTAGTGTTTATTTGACAAGAAGTGGAAGGTTAATTTAAAAAAAGAGAATACTAAAAATATTCTCTTTTTTTGTTTTTTAAGCAATAAAATTGCAATTTTTTATAAAAGTCTTGCTTTACCCCCCCCCATATTGTGTTAAGGTCTGTTAATAGATTTTAATATACAAATGGAATAATAATGCAAAAATTGATAATCTTTTTAACAATTATGTTGCTGGCAAGCATTAACTTAAACGCCATGCTATCGGATGTTGGTAAGTCTAAATATAAAACCAACCCTTATAATAATGCTACGCAGAATTCTTTAATTATTAGCGCAGGTGGCGTAGATACCGCTATACGAATACCTTATAAATATTCTCAAAATACGGAGTATAGTAATCAAGAATTATCTAACTTTAAAATCAATGCCAATGCCAGTATCGCGTATTTAAGAAAGGTGTCAAGTAAGTTATCTGTGGGATTAGAGTTTGGTATGTTTGCACCTGCTACAGCTACAATACCAAATGTTGGGGCAAATAATTTTCAATCTACTTCTAAGCTAAATAATAAAACCTTACGAGGCGGGGATATGACTGTAGATACTAATACTAATCTTTGTGATTATTTACAGGTGGGTAAGAATGATAATTTGAAAGCAAAATGTAATAGTAATGGTGGTGTGTATACTGCCTGTGATGTTATAGGTAATACAGGTGGATACTATACTATAAAGTGTATTAATGGTGTAGTAGATAGAGGGTTATGTGATTGGAATCAATATGGCACTGACTTATATCCAGAATATTGTGATGGCAGTGGTATATCAGATATGCTTGGTATATGTCAAATAGCAGGAAAAGGTGTTTTTAGTCTTAGGGCAGTTATTAATAAAAATGGTTCTTGTTCATATATCCCTATATTTGATAAACCAACCGAGAATGAGGTATGTGGGCTATACCCGCAGTTATGCACACCGCCATCCATAGAAGATGTATGTGCAATGTATCCTAGTTTATGCTCGCAAAATCCGCCAACAGAAGAAGAAATTTGTGGATTATTTCCTGAGCTATGCACACCACCGACAATGGATGAAATATGTAATTTATACCCGAGTGTTTGTGAAGAGGGCATACCACCATCCATAGAGGAGGTCTGTAATTTGTATCCTAATTTATGCGCTACCGGTGGTGGAGGCGGAAATACTAGACAAGCAATTAGTATAAGTTCCAGTAGCTATGTGGCATATTTTTTAGTCAATTACGAACTTTTTAGGGAGTATGGTATTGGTTTATCTATAGAATGTGGGCTTGGTGGAATTTATAGAGATATGAAGCTACGTGGTGCCGTGTCAGGCAGTGGTCAAGCCGTGGCTTTAGCCGCTAAAACAGGAGCCGTAGGTAGTTATTACTTAGGAGAAAATATCGCCCTAGGTGTTGGCGTGCATTATGTTTACACAGGTGAGCAGGAGTTTAAGAATTTAGGTAAAAATGATAAGTTTCAAGGGTATGATTTTAAGATTAAAAGTGATAGGATTATTACTTATAATTTGAGATTAACGTATTTGTTCTAGGTTCTTAAAATCCCCTTCTCCACAGAAGGGGATTTTTTCTGTGCTATCTTACCACAACTTTCTTAGGTGGAGTGGTGGAGCATAAACTACGAGATTTATCAATAAAATCGGACTCTATAAAGCCGCAATCCAGCATTGAAAAAGATATAAAATCGTGGCTGAGAGTTTTATCTTTTTTAGCCCTAGCAGCATTTAACTGCGCCGAGCCAAAATTTTTAATCCAACCGTCGCTAAACCATAAAACAGCAGGAATGTGGATTTGCTCTAAGGGTGCATTATCGTAGCCAACGCCATGGTAATACTGTTTTTTGCCGCTTTCTTTATTTACTTCGCCCAAACTTTCGCCATGGTCGGAAGCATAAATCAGCACTGTATTACTATCGTTTAAAACATCCATAAAACTATTCAAGATATAATCGGTATACAGAATGGAATTATCGTATTCGTTATCTAAAAATTCTTTTTTGCAATCACTAATGTCCTGCGTAAATTGTCCACTACACACAGGATTCCATTTACTGAAACTTTCAGGATAGCGATTATTATATTTATAGTGGCTGCCCATGGTATGAATAATTATTAATTTATTCGGTTTTTGCGGATTACTTTTCGCCAGCATTTTTTGCAGCTGCCCAATAAGGTCTTCATCGGTGCTGCGCATGTTATGGTCTAGGTAGGTGATGCTGTTAATATCTTTCACTCTGGCAAACATTGGGTCTTTCGGACCGAAAGCATTGTTGGTTACCAAAAAGCTATCAAAACCTGCCATTGTAAAAGGCGATACAAAACTTTCCACATCATCCACTAAATTTTTACCAAGGTCTTTTCTAAATTCTTCGCCCAATTTAAAGCCAAATAAACAACTTACACTAGGAATCGTTCCTGTCCAACAGGAATAAAAATTACTGAAAGCCACAAGATTTTTTCTTTTAGCCATAAGAGGATTAGTTTCTCTATTATAACCTAGTAGAGAAAATCTATCAGCCCGAGCGGTTTCGCCAATTACCAGCACCACATTGTAAGGTTTATCTTTCTTTACAGCGGAAAACTTATATTCTTGCGGAATTTTGCTATAGGTGAAATTTCCACGATTCACTGTTAAATACTTACCGATATTATAAACATAATTAATGGGGAAAAGCTCGTTGTTGATGTTAAATATCAAATACGGATAGGATTCAATTTTAGAATCGCGCTTTAAAGAAAGTTTATCTATGTTTGTAAGTAAAGAAATCAGCGTCAACACAAGTAAAACCACTAATAATTTCAGTTTTTCCTTAAGGGCTTTAGATAATTTCCGCGGATGAACTTTTATTTTAATGGCAGTATAAATTGGCAAAACTGCCACCATAAGCGCATACGGAATCATCTGCCAAGAAAAGTTAATGCCATTCTCGGCAGCTTCATGGGCATTGGTTTGCATGATTGCCATAATAATGGTAAGATTTATTTCCACACCAAAAAAATAATTCATATAAAAGAATACAGCATTAGCGACTGTGAATAACGAAAACACAGCAATTAATAGATAGCGATTAATAGAAAACAAAGCAAGAACGGCAGTTATAACAACCCAGTTAATTAGTAAATCTGAAATTAACAGCATACTAATTGGGTTAGTAATTAAATTTAGCGGGATTGCTAAAAATGCGCTAAGGCTTAGGATAATAATATTGTTTCTACTTAACACGGTAGTCTCTATTTGCTAATTTTTATATTAATATAGTTGGCAATCATGATAATTGCAACCCCAATTATTGCAGGTAGTGATGGCACGGTGGCAAATAATATAAATCCGAATAAAACGCCCCAAATAATTTGAATATACTGCATGGAAACAATCGATTGCACGGCTCCCTTCTGGTAAGACATCATAAAGAATATCATGCCTAAGGCGCAGAAAATTCCGCCAAGGGCAATAAGGGTAATGGTGTTGATATTATCAGTTAAAAATAACTTTTCACCGGTAAACGCAAAATATCCTAAAGCCACCAACATAGATAATAAAATATTATAAATAGCAATTGTTATAGTATTTTCAGTCGGCAGATATTTTTTTACCACAATGCCGCTAAGCGCACCCGTAATTGCTATGCCCAGTCCGCCGAGGATGCCTATAAGGGCGAATCCGCTATGCGATAAATCCCATATTTGAATGGATATTAGGACGCCAATGAATCCTAAAATAATTAAGACAATTTTTCTAAGATTCGGTCTTTCTATAAATAAAAATATACTTAATAATGTGGCGATAATTGGTTGCATAAACGCCAGTGAATAAAAAATATGGAACGGCAGGTGCGATATAGCAATTAGCGAACACAGTGTATTTCCTACCGACAATAAAGACCTCACAAACACCCAAAAGGCTTTTTTGGTCTTAAATATGGATAGCGATAGGCGCGAGGTAAAAAGTCCGATAATAATCAGCGCAGTTAAAATTGCCGAATCCAGCCAAAACATGTAGGAAAAAAACGATATATCAATGCTGCTAAATAAAAATTTATTAACAGTATCCATAAATGCAAAGCTGGAATAGGCTAAAAACGATAGAAGTATACCCATTTATTTATCTTCCCTAGATACATAAAAGTTAAGCAAGGTAGCACCCACAATCACTACACATCCTAACAGCGTGCTGATTGATGTGGTATCGTTAAATAACACATAGCCGAATAAAATCCCCCACAGTAGCTGCGTATATTGTGCCGGAGCCAAAGTAGTGGCTTTGGTTATTTGGTAAGACTTCATAAATAAGCTGGAGGCAATAATTGTAAACAATGCGCTGAAAAATATAATAATGGATACTTCAAAATTAATATACTCAAGGGTGTTAGAAAAATCGCTGAGCCGCCCTTCGCTTGCTAACATAATTACACCCAACAGGAAAGAACATATGGCTACGTAAAAGGTTGCCGAGTAAGGATTCTCATTTTGCAGATACTTTCTGGCAATAATGCCCGAAGCCGAGCCGGTAATTGCGGTTAAAATGGTTGTAAATACACCCACGTAGACAATACCTGCAGAATTTGGTTGCACCACAATTAAAATTCCGACGAATCCAATTAATACAGCCACAATATTAAGCCAACTGAATTTTTCTTTTAAAATAATTATGCCCAGCATGGTGGTCATAAGTGGCATAATAAATACGATGGAGTAGAAAATATCCAGCGGCAAATAAAGTAGGGAAATTGTGAGGCAAATGTTATTTATCATTAAAATAATACAGCGGATAAACACAACTTTTTTGTTATTAATGTGGAAGAATCCTTTGCCAAAAATAGTGAGTCCGAATCCTAAAAAAATCACCACGGCGAATAGTTTTACATAACCAAAATATACGCTTACAGGAATCGCATTTAAATAGATGATGAATCTTGTGGCGGCATTACTTGCTGAAAAAAATAAAAAAGATAACAGGATTAATCCTATCCCGAGTTTGTTTGTATTAGACATTATGCTTTCTCCTTTTTAGCATCAATAGTAATAATTACATTTGAGGCAATTACAATGATGCAACCCAAAACTGTTGTGATTGTGGTGCTATCGTTAAAAATTACATAACCAAAGAAAACGCCCCAAATCATTAGTGCATACTCGGTGGGAGCTACTATTTGAATTGGTGTTATTTGATAGGCTTTCAAAAACAAAAAGAAGCCAATTAAGCAAGTAATTGCGGTTAAAACAATAAACGGCAACAGTTGCGAATCGGGTAAAAAAGTGTTTATGCCGGTTCTCGGAGTAGAAAGAAGTCCACTGAGTAGGGCGCAAATTAAAAAAACATAAAAAGTTATTTTAGTGGAATTCTCATTTGCTAAATATTTGCGTGTAATAAGTCCTGAAGTGGCAGAAAAAAAAGCAATTGCAAGGGCTACAAACATGTAAAATAAATACTCTTTATGGAAGGTATCTGCCAGAGGATTGGTAATAATTAAAACGCCGAAGAATCCTAACACTAAAGAGAGAATCTTTAAAAGTGTGAACTTCTCCTTTAAAAGAAATACTGCTAAAGTGGAGGCGATTATTGGGTGCATAAACACAATGGAATAATAAATATCTAAAGGCAAATATTTAAGGATGTAAAAAACTAAGAAGAAATTTAGGAAAGTTATTAATCCTCTAAAAAAAACGGCAATAGGATTCTTTACTTTAAAAAGGTTATCTTTAAATTTATATAAGCCAATGATTAACAGGAAAACTACAATTAAAGTGGAAGTTTGAAAATAAAAGGCGATAAAATCTACATCATAAAGATTCGATGCAAACTTAATGGAAGAATCCATAATACTGTAAAAAAAGGTTGAGATTAAACCCAACAAAATCCCTAAAGAGTAGCCACCAGTCATTCGTTGCTCCAGTTAAAAAATTAATTTTACTAAATATTAGTTTACATTGGCAACTAATTTTATTTTAATGGCACTAAACAGACGTTTTTGTTGGTCTTCTAAAAAAATTTAAAATAAATTGTAAAAAAGATTTGACATTAAGATAAAAAAGATTTAGATTAGAGAGGTTGACTAATCGCTAAGATGGGTCAACAGATTAGTCAGAAGAGAGGGGTTGCATGTGTGGACTGAGAGGTTCGTGTGTGTAGCGGAAGAGAAGAAAGAGAAAAAGAAGAGAGAGAACGATTTATACTGAGGGTATTGTGGATATTGATTCAATAGTTATTATCAAGTCCCCTTCTTGAGAAGGGGTGGACGGCATAGCCGGACGGGGTAGTGATTAAAGGAATAAATATAAGCAATATCAAAGAGAAGT
>JAISPM010000116.1 GCA_031274895.1 Alphaproteobacteria bacterium | reverse complement strand
CATCATTTATAGCATTAAGTTGATCTTCGGTTTCTACGAACGGAAAGCCCTGCAGAAATTTATCGTAGTCTTCCGCATTAAAATCTAAGGTAGCAGCCTTTTTAATATTACGATTAGCGGCAATTTGGATTAAATCGTAGGCAATATCCTTAATTTTTTCCTTAATTTTCGCGCTTTTTTTCTCGAAAGCACTTGAGCCGAGTTTATCTAAAATAATGTTTTCGTTATTACTTGAATGCCTTGTTAAGGTGTCTATATTTTCCACCGGCACAAACAGCTTCTCACCCTCACGATACATAATTTCTAAAAAATCGTGTTCGGCACCGTTGACATTTAGTGTGTGAATGCCGCGATATTCGCCAAAGCCATGTTTAACATGAATCACAATATCGCCAATTTCTATGGAAGATAACTGCGCTAAAATTTTGTTCTGCGACTTTCTTTTGCTTGAAGAAAACGTCTTTTTAATGCCCGTGATTTCGCTTTGAGAAATAACAACTTTATTTTTAAAAATAAAGCCTTCCGTGATGTGCGAGTTGTTAATAAACTGCACATTTGGCGCATTTATACTCTCTGCGAAACTATCCTCAAAAGTAAAAATGAAAAATTGTTTATCAAGATTATCCTTAATGAAATTTGCCAACGCCACCAGTGGCGACTTTTCCTGATTTTTATACATGCTCCACTGCGGAGCCACAGGCTGGACATTAAAATTATAGCCGTCTTCCTGTTTTAAATTACTTAAATGAAATGCACCCTCAATATTCACCTCACACAGCAGCTCACTTGGTGGTAAAATATTTTCTTGGTTTTTAAAAATGTTTTTAGAATCCACTAAATAATCGTATTCTTCCGTGTAGAGGTTGATTGCCTCACGCACACCTTCCTCAAACCCATCAAATACAAAGATATTAGCGTCTTTCATGTAGTCTAAAATACCTGCGGTTTCCATATAAAAAAGCGGAATGTAGTTTTCTATAAATTTCGGGAGGATTCCTTTATCTAATAGTTCAAAAAATTCCTTATTTCCCATACCGAAAATTTTTTGATAGTTAGCCTTAAAATTATGGATGGTATCTTCATTTAAGATAATTTCAGTAGATGGCTTAATGCTGACATTTTCAATCTCTTCATAAGACTTCTGCGAGAGTATATCAAACAGGCGGATTCGTTCAACACTGTCGTCAAAAAAATCTATGCGCACTGCTCCGGTGTAAGAGCAAACATCTATAATATCACCACGCAAAGCAAACTCGCCTTCGCCTGCCACCAGCGAAACCTTTCTGTAGCCTTTAGTAATTAAAAAATCTATGAGAGATTCTCTTTCAAGAGTATCGCCACGCTTAATAGAAAAGAAGTTATTTTCCAAATATTTATTAGAGAGAGTTTTTTGGATAATCGCCCCAACCGAGGTAATAACCACACTCTTACTACTTAAATAAATATTCGCAAGAGTATCTATCCGTTTAACCATTAACGATTTCGGCGGACTGATATGTGAATACGGATTGGGCAGCGCAGGAAATAAATGCGCAGGCATGTCTGTTGAGGTAAAAAAATCAAAAAGATTCTGTGCTTCGCCCTCATTATTACACACTATAAGGGTAGACTTATTGAGGTGCGTTATCGCCTCCAGCAGCAAAAACTTTGTGAAGTCTTTACTGGTGGACGATAATTTGCGTCTTGTATTATTGCTTAAAATGTTGTTTAATTCTAGTATATCAGTAATCATAAAATTGAGCCAAAAAAATTCATGCAATCAAGTTTATTAGATTTAGTTGCGAATGTCCAGACTCTTAGTAATGTCGCCGACAAAACTAATAAAAAACTTAATGATATCGGGATTAATAAAGTAATTGACTTATTGTTTTACTTTCCCACCAATATTGTTGTGCGGAATTTTTGCAAAAATGCAGGGGATTTAAAACTTAAGGAGCATTGCGTTATTACGTTAAAAGCGCTTTCCTATCACAAAAGTCCACGACGGACTGTGGTTATGTGTGAGGATACCGCAGGCAATATTATCCATTTAACCTTCTTTAAAATTTTTAAGGGTTTTTTAGAAAAGTATCTGCCTGAGGGTAAAAGCGTGTTAATTTCAGGAATTCCTGAAATATTCAATGGTATACCCAGTTTTAATCATCCTAATGTTTTACCTGTTGATTCTAAAATTAATCCAATTGAGTGTGTTTATCGGCAACATCAAGATATTACTTCCATGAAATTTGCGGGATATATCAAGCAGGCTTTGGCGATTTTAAATTCTTGTGAAATTACGGAATGGCTGGATAGTAAATTTCTGGTCGATAAGGGTTTGCCCGGTTTTAAGGAGGCTCTTAATAATATTCATAATCCACGCTCAATGGCAGATTTTGCCTTAGATAGTAAAAATATAGTAAGACTTGCCATAGATGAACTTGTGGCGTATCATTTAAACCTTATGATTTTCCGCGCAACTGCAAGTATTAAAAAGGGATTGGAATATAAACTCAGCGGGAAACTATCTAATATTTTAGAAAGTAAAATCCCCTTTGCGCTGACAAATGACCAAAAGCAGGCGGTTGAGGGTATTAAGAAAGATTTTTTAGCGGAGGCACAGTCTACCATTTTATTACAAGGCGATGTTGGTAGCGGTAAAACCGTGGTATGCTTTATGGCAGCGACCTTTGCTATCGAGAGCGGATATCAAGTAGCCCTCATGGCTCCTACGGAAATTTTAGCCATGCAGCATTATAATAATTTTTTAAGCTATGCTAAAGATTTAGGCATAAATGTTGCGCTTCTTAAAGGTAAAGAAAAAGTATCGGTGAAGCGGGATATTCTTTATGGGCTAATCAATGGCAATATAGATATTGTAATCGGCACCCATAGCTTGTTTCAAGATGCCGTAGAGTTTAAAAACTTAGGTTTGGTAATTATAGACGAACAACATCGTTTTGGTGTAGACCAGCGGCTGAAGCTACTGAATAAGGGCAATAATCCGAATTTGCTTTTGACAACAGCCACGCCGATTCCGCGGACGCTAGCTTTATCACTCTATGGCGATATTAAATATTTAGATATTAAGGAAAAACCAAGCAATAGAAAACCAACACAAACCAGTTTACTAAGTAAGGCACGAATGAATGAGCTGGTGGATGGCTTACATCGCGCACTTGCGAGGGGCGAAAAGGTATTTTGGGTGTGTCCGCTGATTGAGGAGTCTGATAAGGTAGAGTTGACATCCTCTTTGGAGCGATACGATTATCTATCGCGTGAACTTATAGATTACGCCGCAGGTGGGCAGTTATTTTTAGTGCATGGACGAATGAATGCAGAGGAAAAAGATAAGGTTTTAAATGCGTTTAAGTCTTCCGCGGTGGGTGGAATTTTAGTGGCGACCACGGTGATTGAAGTTGGTATAGATATTCCTGAAGCGAATATTATGATAATAGAAGACGCCCATAACTTTGGCTTAGCGCAATTGCACCAACTGCGTGGACGTGTTGGACGCGGTGGTGAGGCAGGGATTTGTGTTTTGCTGTATCCACAGGAAACCTCTTTAACTGCCAAAAAGCGGTTGCGGATTTTAAAAGAAAGCGATGATGGTTTTTACATAGCGGAGCAAGATATGGAAATTAGAGGCTTTGGCGATATGCTGGGCAGAGACCAAAGCGGCTCCCAATTCTTTAGCATTGTGAACATGGAAGAACACCTAAAATATATGGCAGTAGCCCTGCAATATGCTAAGTTTTTGTTTGAAAAAATGAATAAAAATGATGAGAATTATACCAGAAAAATAAACGCTCTATTGAAAATTTTTGATAAATCTAATAATCAAGAGTATCTAAAAAGCGGCTAGCCCCTACTCTACCAAAACACCTTGCAACCCCTTGTAATTATTCTCTTTTATAAAAAGGGGAGACTATATAATTTTATTGACAATAAAGTTGAATTGTTTAATAATATAGCTGTGGGTCTCAAACCCCACTATTTACGCACAACATATATTAGCCTCTTGTTAATATATGTCTTTCTCATATATTATATATGGGCGGGAGAGAGAGAATAAAATACTCGCAAGAGGAATAATCTCACTCTCCTGTGTGTAGAGGTTTGAGTCTCCCGCCCTGTATGTATTTAATATTTTTTAGGCGATTTTATAAAATCTACAATGTAGAAAAACACCTTAAAAAATCGTAAATATACTGGGAATACTCGTGAATTAAAATTTATTCAACCAGTGGTCTACATTGTTGGTGTCAACCTCTTTTTTAAAGAAAGGAGCCTGCGTCTTTAAAGTATCCATGATATGGGCGCAGGCGGTGAATGCCTCTTGGCGGTGTTTGGCGGAGACTAAAACCAGAACAATTTGTTCTTCTGCGCCGATAAAGCCAATGCGATGGATAATGCTGGCGTCGTTTAGATTATAAGTTTTAATAGCATTCCTTAGAATGTCTTCAAGCTGTTTATAAGCCATATCCAAGTAGCAATCTAAGTAGATACCTTTTAAATTATGGGTTTCATTAAAATCGCGCACATACCCTATAAAACTTACAACTGCGCCTGATTTTTCTTTGGATAAGGCTTGGGTTTCTGTGGAAACTGGGAAATCTTCCTCTTGAATTTTAATGCTTGGCAAGTTTAGCCTCCTGTTACCGGTGGAAAGAATGCTACCTCGTCTAGATTTTTTACAACAGTGTCATTCTCGGCAAACTCTAAATTAACAGATACTAAGATAGATGGATTATTCAGCACAGCAAATTTCTCACCATGTTCAGAAATTAACTTGTTTTTTAACTCTAACACGGTTAAAGGTGTGGTATGTTCTATAACCACCTCTTCTCCAAGGCTTTCCTTCAGCCATGCAAAAAATTTAATTTTCATTTTTCCTCACAAAGTGTCCGCTTTTGCCGCCTTCCTTTTCCAGTAATTTAATTTCACTGATTACTGCAGTTTTGTCTACCGCTTTAATCATATCGTAAATGCTTAATAAAGCACAAGATGCACTCATTAAGGCTTCCATTTCAACCCCTGTTTTACCAAAGGTTTTTACGGTGGTTTCCACAAGCACATTTTCGCCCGATAAAGTGATATTAACATCCACTTTATCTAAGAGTAAAGTATGGCATAAAGGAATAATATTAGCAGTTTGCTTGGCTCCGTTGATACCGGCAATTTTAGCCACGGTCAAAATATCGCCCTTTTTAAGCGAGTTCTCTTGAATTTTTTGCATGGCGATAGCAGATACACTAATGTAGCCGCCAGCCTTGGCAATGCGTAATGTAGGTTCTTTATCTCCAACATCTACCATATTAATTTCACCAGCCTTATTAAGATGTGATAATTCCATTTTAATATCCTAATTTAATAAGTGCGGCAAAATTGCATGGGCGCACGGTGGAATTTAACTGTGAACTTATAATGCTTTCGTAGGCGGTTTTGCAGGCATTTGTTGACCCGGGAATACAAAAAACCAGTTTTTTGTTAATAAATCCGGCAAATGCGTTAGACTGCATGGCGGATGTGCCAATTTCAGCATAAGAAATACTACGAAATATTTCGCCAAAGCCTGTAATATGTTTGGTAATTAGCGGATAAACCGCTTCAAGAGTGTTATCGCGACTTGTAAATCCTGTGCCGCCTGTGGTGATTATAACTTCAGAATTCACGTTTTGAATGGCTTCACGTATGGCTTTAATATCGTCTACCACGATCGTTTTGTAAACTACGTTATGACCGTCTTTTTGCAGTAGCTCTTTTAAAGTATTACCTGAAGTGTCGGTATCGATAGTGCGAGTGTCTGAAATGGTAATAACCGCCACATTAAGCGGTTCAAATTTATCTAAAAATGCCTTTGCCATTGCTTTTCCCTTTTAATAAAAAGCTAGCAAAACAATCTAAAAAAATAATTGATATATATCAAATATATAACTTAAATAATTTGATAATCTATATCAAGTGCAATTAGAGAATGAAATTGAAATGTTGCAAGATAGTTTCGGCAGAACTTTTAAATATTTAAGATTATCTCTAACCAAAAGATGCAATTTTCAGTGCAACTATTGCTTGCCTAATGGCTATGATAAGTCTAACATCAGGGGCGAGTTATCTGCTGTTGAATTCACAAACTTGGCTAAGGCTTTTGTGGAGTTGGGTGTGCAGAAAATTCGGCTGACAGGTGGTGAACCTACTTTACGCCACGACTTTTTTGAAATTGCTCATAATTTATCGCAAATTGAGGGGCTAAGCGTTGCCCTTACCACTAATGGTTTTAAACTAAAGGAAAATGCTGCGAAATATCTTGCGGCTGGCATTAAAAATATTAACATTTCCATTGATAGTTTAAATGAGGATTCTTTCAAAGCCATTACTAAAACTAATCTGTTGCCAAATATTTTAGACGGACTGCATACCGCTCTATCCTTGCCCTTTAATAAAGTTAAAGTCAATGTAGTGCTGTTAAAAAACTACAATTTCAATATGATAGAAAAATATTTAGATCTCGTGAAAAACACTCCATTGGATGTGCGTTTTATTGAACTTATGCCGACCCAAGATAATAAAAATTTTTACATGAGTGAGTATGTATCTTCAAAAGATTTACAAAACTATTTACAAAATGCCGGCTGGAATTTAGCCGAAAAGACAGAAACCGATGGACCTGCCAATAATTTTGTTAATAAAAATTACTCGGGAAGGATTGGCATTATCAACCCTTATAACAGTAGTTTTTGCGATAATTGTAATCGCTTACGGGTGGATTCCTATGGCGATTTAATTTTATGCCTGCTAAATTTTGGTAAGCAGCCTTTGCGGGAATATTTGCAGCAGTCTTCTCAAAAAGAAGAGCTAAAATTAGCTATCATAAAAGCCTTAAACATTAAACCCGAGAAAAATCTTTTAAATTCTGATAAAGATTTACTTGCTAACAGTAATTTTTCGCAAATTGGAGGCTAAACTTTGCATTCTTTCAAAGGCGCCATTGATATTATTAAAGAGCATTCAAAACCAATGCGGACGGAGACTATCCCAATAGAGCAGGCATTAGGGCGAGTTCTGGTGGAAAATGCCACTGCGACAATTAGCAATCCCGCTTTTAATAATTCTGCGGTGGATGGTATTGGCGTATCAAGGCAAACCCTGCGAAATCTTCAGCAAAATAACACTCCACTTAAAATTAAACAAATCATTTTAGCAGGCGATATTGTTGAAGATATAACTCTGCAGGATGATGAGTGTTTTCATATTATGACGGGAGCCATGGTGCCATCTTGTGTTAGCAGCATATTTTTAATTGAAGAAACTACAGCAGTAGATGGCAGTGTGCTGATAAATGCGCAACTACAAGATAATCAAAATATCCGCCCACAGGGTGAAGATTTCCATGTAGGAGATATACTGGTTGCGAAATCTACTCGCTTGCAGTTCAATCATATCAGCTTACTTGCCGCTAGTGGTATTGCAAGTGTGAGTGTTTTTAAAAAGCCCCGTGTGGCGATTTTTACCAGTGGTAAGGAAACTGTAGATGTTGGCTTGAACTTACCGGCAGGACAAATTTATAATTCTAATATTTTCACCATGCGGGCATTTTTAGAGGGTCTTGGGTGTGAAGTTATTACTTTACCAAATGTGGCAGATAGTGTGAGTGAGCTGCAAACAAATATCGCGGCAGCGCGTTCTCAACAAGCAGATATTATTATCAGCAGTGGTGCGGTATCCATGGGAGTTGAAGATATTATTAAGCATTATCTGTTAGCCCACACTACGGTGTTGTATAATGGCTTAAAAATCCGCCCCGGCAAGCCGAATATGTTAGCCCTGTTGCCAAATAATATGATGTATTTTGCTCTGCCCGGGAATCCTGTATCAACAGCCGTTGCCTTATACTTTTTAGTGCAGGCGTATTATAATTTTTCACATAATCTTGATTTTGTAAGTAAGTCAGCTCTTCTTGATGATACTTACAGTAAGAAAAAAGATTTTACCTTCTTTCTGAGGGGCAAATGTTATGTGGAAAATGGTAAGCTGCGGGTGCGAGTGCTGGAAAAACAAGGTTCGCATATATTATCAAGTTTGGCAGAAGCAAATTGCTTTGTTAAGGTAAAGGATAATTACTTGGAAAAAAACTCTCTATGTGAAATTTATGAAATCAATTAGTGGCGTAGTTTTAGCAGGTGGGCTATCATCACGGATGCAGCAAGATAAACGTTTTTTAGAATACAATGGAAAAACTTTTTTAGATACTGCAAGTAGCTTGCTACATCCATATTGTGATAATGTTTTTTTAAGTCTTGCCTCTCCTCCTGCTTTTAATACTACTTTAAAAGTCATTGCAGATGAGTTTCAAAATGCTGGAGCCATAAGCGGTATTTTATCTTGCTTAAACGGCATTGAGTCTGACTATATTTTATTTATTCCTGTTGATATGCCACTTTTAAAGCGACATCTAATTGAAAATTTAATTGTTAATATTCGCGGTAATGGCATAAAATATGAAGATTATGTTTTCCCGTTTATTATTAAAAACAATGTGAGCGTAAAAATTATTCTGCAGGATTTAATTAAAAATAATCAGTTCTCCATAAAAAATTTTCTTTCAGCAATTGATAGCTTGAAGCTGCTAATCAATGAGGAAGATAAAAAATATTTAGAAAATATCAATTATTACGAACAGTTTTTAGGACTCACAAATGCTAAATGAGCAAGAACTTGATAGATACAGTCGCCACATTAAACTTGAAGGTTTTGGTGAAAAATCGCAATTGGTTTTAAAGGATTCTTCCGTATTGGTAATTGGTGCCGGTGGACTTGGAAGCCCCTGCTTAATATATTTGGCGTCCTCGGGAGTTGGTAATATCGGTATTATAGATTTTGATACTGTAAGCCTTTCTAACCTACAAAGGCAAACTATTCATGGAGAGAGAAATATTGGGCGACTTAAGGTTGATAGTAGTTTGGAATTTTTAAAGCAACTAAATTCTGATATTACCATCAATACCTATAATGGCTCAATAGTTGAGGAAAAGTATCACAATTTAATAGAAAAGTATGATATTATTGCTCTGTGTGTAGATGATCTTGCCACGCGCTACGTTGTAAACGAATTATGCCTAAAATATAAAAAAATCCATGTTTCGGCGGCGGTTGTAGGCTATTCAGGATGGCTTACTACTTTTAATCCTAATATTGCCAATAGCCCCTGCTATGAATGCTTACAGCCAAAAGTAGAGGTAAACATTATTAAAAAGGCAGCAGATATTGGTGTGTTTGCGCCATTGGTAGGAATCCTCGGCACTTGGCAAGCTGCAGAGGTAATTAAAGAACTTCTGCATTTAGGTAGTTCTTCTGTTGGGATTTTAAAAACCATTTCCATATTAGATGGTAAAGTAGTAGATATTAAACTATCTAAAAGAGCAAATTGCCTGTGTTGCTCTTAATATTCTTTTTAAGCATAAAATGCTAAAATGATTCTTAATAATTGCAATTGTAGATTGTTATGATATAATACTTGGTGTGTATAAAACAGGAGGAAAATATGTTAAATATAGATTACACATCACACATTTCACCGGCACAAAACTTCAGACAAAGATTTTTAGTGCTGCACTACACTGCTTTAAATTTTGCGGATTCCATTGTTGCCCTTAAGGGCGATGTTAGTGCGCATTATTTAGTGCCAACATTAAAAAGTATTGATAATACTTACCCTAATAATGATTTAGTTGTTTACTCACTTGTGGATGAAAACCATCGTGCTTGACACGCAGGCGTTAGCGATTGGGCGGGTCGCTCAAACCTAAACGATAGCAGTATTGGCATTGAAATTGTTAATATGGCGACAGATACTGCCTTTGCCCCCTATCCCGATGAACAAGTTGCAGTTATAATTGAGTTATGTAAAAATATTCTTGCAAGATATCCTGATATAAGCCCAATAAATGTTGTTGGACATAGTGATATTGCCGTTGGTAGAAAAATTGATCCCGGTAGCTTATTCCCTTGGAAACAATTATATGATAATGGTATTGGAGCCTGATACGATGATATATTAGTTCAGCAGTATATTAATGAATTTACTATTAACATGCCAACCTTGGATATGGTTGTTGCTAAACTCACGGCTTATGGTTATAAATCTGATGATAACACCAATTTACTAAAAGCCTTTCAATTACATTTTAGACCATCAAACTACGATGGTGTTTTAGACGCTGACACCGCCGCCATTGCCTATGCTTTGGTTGATAAATATATAGGTTAAGTGATAAATAAACAATAGCTAAGAAGTAGTGTTTAAACTGAATTATGACATCACTAGAGCTTTCAACAGGTAGGGACATGTCATTGAAGTTTAAACACTACTTCTTAGCTATTGTTTAACTCCCCAATCTTCTCTTAAGAATCTCTTTAATTTTTTCACCGTATTCAGCAGTGTCTAGCCCTACTTCTATACTTGCTTCAAGCAATCCCAGTGGATTACCGCAATCAAAACGTTCACCGGTATATTCATAGCCAACGGTTTTATGTTGTGCAATAATTTTATCTATGGAATCTGTCAGTTGAATTTCGCCGCCTACGCCCTTTTGTGCTTTTTCAAGATGCTCAAAAATGGTTGGTTGCAGAATGTATCTACCGATAATTGCATAGTTAGATGGTGCATCTTCTGCCTTAGGTTTTTCTACCACAGAATTTACCGGCACCAATGAGTGTTGCGAGTGTTTATTACCTGTATTTAATACGCCGTAAGAAGAAACATTCGCCCAAGCTACTTCCTGATAAGCTAACATCATATCTATGTCAGCAGACTTATTATAAATATCCACCATGTTTGCTAAGCAAGTTGGTGAAGATTTTAAATATTCGTCAGGCAATAATACGGCAAATGGCTCATTATTAATTAAGGCTTTTGCACACCAAATTGCGTGTCCTAAGCCCATTGGATACTGTTGGCGGGTAAAAAATGCTTTCCCCGGCTTTGGAATGCCTTGCGAAATTAATTCTTTATAATGGTTTTTATTATTATTAACCAAATGGTTTTCAAGCTCATAAGAAACATCAAAATGATCCTCAATAATTACTTTGCCTCTGCCAGTTACGAAAATGAATTCTTCAATCCCTGCACTCATGGCTTCTTCCACGGCATACTGCACGATGGGTTTATTAAAAACCGGCATCATTTCTTTAGGAACTACCTTAGTGGCGGGTAGGAATCTTGTGCCAAGCCCTGCTACGGGGAAAACTGCTTTTTTAATTTTTGGTTTCATGTTAGTCTCCTGTTAATTATTAATTGATTCCACTACCCCGTCTCCTACGGAGCCACCCCCTCGCCAGCGAGGGGGAATTTTAGTTCTAAGCTACAGACTTTGATAAAATTTCATACAATCCTTTAGATATATCTTTATTTGCTAAAATATTATTAATGGATTGGCGTATTAAATTTTGACGGGTTATATCGTAAACATTTAATTTTGAGAAGTTTTTCGCTAAATTCGCCGAAACACTAGGATTAATGCCATCCATTTTAATAATAATTTCTTCTAAAAACTTATAACCACTACCATCACCTTTATGGAAAGCCGCAATATTTGCAGTGAATCCACCTATTAAATGCCGCACTTTATTAGGATTGGTAAAGCTGAAAGTATCTAAGGTCATTAGCCTTTTTACATTTTCAAGAGCGTCTGCATGATTAATACTAGCCGAAATCATATACCATTTATTTAACACCGTTGGATAGCCTTCAAACTCTTTATAGAATCCGCTGAAAATTTCTGCATGCTGTGGTGTGTTTAAATAATCTTTCACAGCTGCTAAAACGCCAATTTTTTTAGTCATGGATTTAGTTTTGCCAAAATAGCCAACTACCATGTTAAGATATTCGTCTTTTTTGGTTTTTAATAAATAAAACAAAGCACGATTTTTTAAGCTGCGTTGACCCATCATATCTGTAGAAAATTCGCCCTCATTGTCGTTGATAGCGTTAAAAATATCTAAGAGTTCTTTCTCATACACGGTGGCGATGGCTTCTTCCATATTTCTGAGCGTTTGCAGTATACTATCTATTGGTAAATTACTTGCAAAGTTCATTTCCAATGAGGAAAAAGTTGGTAGACGCAACAGCGTGGAGGTCATATACATATCTGCTTTATAATTTTGCAAGATACTTGCCAGTGGAGCCACCAATTGCTTATATTCTGCCATATCCACCTGCTCGCCTTTTTCAAGGCGGGCGATAATATTCAGCATATGTTTTCTGAAGTATTTTTGGGCAGATTCAAATCTGTTAAAACCATCGCTATCCTTAGCCATTAGCACGGCTAAGTCTTCGTCTGACTGTTCAAAATTTAAAATTACAGGAGCCGAAAAATAACGGTTGATTGATAAAATCGGTTCACTTGCGATATTTTCAAAGGTGAACTCTTGCGATTTTTCGCTTAATACTGCCACTTGTTCTTTATCTAATTGAACTCCGTTTTTGCTAAACAAAGCTAAACGGAAAGGTAATACAAGATTCTGCTTTTCTTGCTGGTCAAATGTTGGATTATTGGTTTGCTCCAGCATTATTTTAAACTGTTGTGCTACGGCATCATAAGCCGTTTTAACGCTCACAATCGGCGTGCCTGATTGCTGATACCATTGCTTAAATTTTTCTAAAGATATACCGCTGGCAACCTCCATAGCATGCACAAAATCTTCACAGGTAACCGCTTGCCCATCAAAAAGTTCAAAATATTTGGTGATGCCTTTTTTAAAGTTAGTTTCGCCGATGATGGTTTCAATCATGCGAATAATTTCTGAACCTTTGTCATACACTGTTGTGGTATAAAAATTATTCATTTCAATATACGACTGTGGTCTGATTGGATGTGCCAACGGGCTTCTATCCTCAGCAAACTGCACGTTGCGCAATACTTCTACGTCATTTATGCGCACAATATCGCGATGGCGGACATCTTCCGAGAACAAATGGTCTCTAAATACGGTTAGCCCTTCTTTTAGAGTTAGCTGAAACCAATCACGACAGGTGATTCTATCGCCGGTATAATTATGGAAATATTCATGGGCAACGATGGATTCAATGTTAAAGAAATCATCATCGGTAGCGATGTAGGAATCCGCCAAAACATAGGCTTCGTTAAAAATATTTAAACTTTTGTTTTCCATGGCTCCGAAGTTAAAATCGCTTACAGCTACGATGGAAAATACGTTTAGTTCGTATTCTAAGCCAAAGGTTTCCTCATCCCAGCGCATGGCTTTTGCTAAACTATCTAGCGCAAAACGAGCCTGTTCTTTTTTACCTTTTTCCACGTAAACGCTTAAGGCTACATCGCGACCGCTCATGGTTTTGAACGGCTTGGAGCAAATATCAAAATTACCTGCCACAAAAGCAAAAAGGTAAGATGGTTTCGGGAAAGGATCGTCAAAAACGCAAGTTCTTATATCGCCATTAATGGTATCAGAAATTAAATTTCCGTTAGATAATAATGTTTCAAAGCTGCTTTTATTAGCAGAAATACTAACTTGCCATACGCTCATAACATCGGGTCTGTCTATAAACCATGTGATGCGTCTAAATCCCTCAGGCTCACATTGCGAGGCAATACAGGAATTACTTTTGTAAATCCCCATTAGTTTGGTGTTGGTATACGGATTAATTTCTACCTCGGTTTGCACGCTGAATTCATCACCCACATTGAAGATAGTTAGGGTGTTTTCTTCCAGTTTGTAAGCACTTGCTTCTAGGGTGTTGTTATTAAGAGACACGCTGAGTGTGGTTAGCTCATCGCCATTAAGGATTAAATCTTTGGTAGTGGAATTCCTTTTAAGATGGAGATTAGATTTTACCACGATTTTATCGTCTAAAATTGTAAAATCTAAATGGGTTTTAGTAATTAGAAAGTCGGGTTTTTGATAGTCTTTTAAGTATTTTACTTCCAATTTTGATTCCATGGGCTTTGCTCCTTATTTACTATGTATCTTCTTATATTTATTCAACAGTTCTTCTTGCGTTTCCTTAAATTTTTCGTCTAACACTATGCAATCTGCAGGGCATACTGCCACACACTGGGATTCATCAAAGGCACCAATACATTCGGTGCAAAGAGATGGGTCTATCACATAAATTTCATCACCTTGAGATATGGCGTTATTAGGGCATTCGGGTTCACAGGCGGAACAATTGGTGCAGTCGGATGTTATTTTTAAAGCCATGTTAAAACTCCTGTTTTATACACATTCATACACATTAGAAATTGGTTGTAAAAAGTAGCAAGTGTTAAAAATTTGCCGTTTTATGAGTCTTGCTTCTTTGCCCTTAGTGGCACAAATTAAATTAGCCTCGTAGGTTATATTAAATTTTGAAGCAAACAGCTCGCTACATAAAATAAAAGTTGGCTCAAGTTTTGGCAGCATATTGTAAACCATTACATCTTTTCTATAATTATTAGGGTCATAAACGCTGATTTTAGCACAACCTGCTAAAACTAATAATATTAAGAAAAGAAAAAAATATTTCGCCAAGATTCCTATCCAAAAAACAATTTTTATTATATATAATACCTTTTTTTATGTGGATTTTCAATAACTTATTTGATAAACTATATTTTTAATAAGGGGATATTATGGAAAAATATATTACTTTTGACGATGTTTTAATAAAACCTCAATTCTCTCACATTGCTAGCCGTAAAGATGTAGATTTATCTACCAAAATCGGCGATTTAACCTTAAATTTACCAATTATTTCTGCTAATATGGATACCGTTACAAACGCTGATATGGGCATAGCCATGGCAGAAAATGGTGCGATGGGTGCTTTACATCGCTTTTCCAGCATAGAGAAAAATACCAAAGCCTTTTTAAAAGTGAAAGAGGCAGGACATAATGCGATTATTTCCATTGGCTTAGGTGATTACGAATTTGAACGTGCGGAAGCATTAATTGCGGCAGGCGCAAATATTTTATGTATAGATGTTGCCCATGGTGCGCAAATGTCTGTAGTGGAGCAATACAATAAAATTGCTGAGAAACATAAAAATATTGCGATAATTGTGGGAAATT
>JAISPM010000105.1 GCA_031274895.1 Alphaproteobacteria bacterium | reverse complement strand
TCTTTACTTTTAGAATATTTTTGTTGCTCGTTAGTCAATTCATCCCTTATATCACGAGTGGCATAGCTATAATCGCTTGTCGGAACAATTACCCGTGGCGTCTTAGGCAAATTCTTATTCTTTATTAACCCCTTTGGACTTTGCCATTCCTTTACATAACCAAGTCTATATTTTTTAGCTGTTTCTTGGCTGATACCTCTTTTTTCTAAATATTTCAGGCAATCTGGATCAGATAAGTTCTTTTGAGCGTTAATAAATAATTGTCTGTAATCAGTTCCCGTGTCCCTTACTTCATCGAGCAAGCTAGTAATGGTATCCCGTTCCTGTAAGAAAGAATTGTCGTTCTTTGGTTTATCTATCGAAATACCTAGCCAATTATAGACCCCTTCAAATACCTCTTTTGAGTTCGGAGTTAAATTATTCCTAATTGCGTATAAATCAAAAATATCGTAATCGGCATTACAAGAGAAACAATGTACTTTGTGTCTTTCGTTATCATAACTCATACTAGGTTTTTTATCCTCATGAGTCCCGCTGACACAACGAAAGTTTGTCCTAATCGACTTAACACTAAATTGTAATGTTAAGTATTCTGCTATTTTAGTTTTTGCATAATCTTTAGCACTGGTAATATTCATAGTGTTAATCCATTAATTTATTTTAAAACCTATAAAAAGAAGCTACTAAGAATTCCTTTTTATAGGTTTCTTTATAACACATCCAGCATTCGTAAGAATCGCTGGATTGTTTGCTTAATCTTCTTAATCTTCTTAAGCATTTTTGGCAGAATTTATATTGCCTTGTATCCCTTATATTTACTATGATTGCAGGAATAGAAAAAAAAATTTTAGTGCATCGATACCCCCCAATTAGTGCATCGATACCCCCTCAATTTTAAACTAAAAGTCTTGATACTTGTTTTTATTTAACTAATAGTTGTTTTTGCTATACTTACGAAAATTTCTGCTATAAACATGAAAATTCCTGTTGATTTTATGTAAAAAAAGTTGTATATACTGAAGTAATTAACCAACTAATCTATTCAATTATGAAACAAACCGTATTAGATAAGAAAACGGAACTAAATGTATTGCTGTCTGGATTAACGGATAATCTGTATAGTGATTTTATAAGATTTCTGGATGCTAAACCAAAGACGATAGCTACTTATACTAGAGCTATAAGGCAGTTTTATAATTTTGTAAAAGCAAGGGGCATTATTAATCCTACTCGTGAGACTATTTTGGATTTTAGGAAGTGGCTAATTGAAAAAAACAAACCGACTACAGTACAAAACTATATTGTTACTGTCAGATTATTTTTTAGATGGTTGGAACAGCAAGGTCTTTATAAGAATATAGCGGATAAAATTAAGTCACCGGTTATCAGTAAGGAGCATAAAAAGGATTACCTTACCAGCAAGCAGGTTAAGGCTTTACTTAATAATACAAAGTTGGATAGTAGCGAACAAGGCTTAAGAGATTATGCCATAATTGCTACTATGGTTGTCGGTGGTTTAAGGACGATAGAAATTGTTCGTAGTAATATATCAGATTTGCGGAATGTCGGGGATGATGCAGTTTTATTTATTCAAGGTAAGGGTAGAGATGAGAAAACCGATTATATCAAGCTTCCTTACCATGTAGAGAATGCAATTAGGGAATACTTAAGATCAAGAAAGTTCACTGGCGAGCAAGAGCCTTTATTTGTTAGTACCAGTAATAATAATTTAGGGTCTCGGTTAACTACTAGAACAATTAGCTGGATAGTTAAAAGTAGGTTAAAGCAGGTTGGGCTTAACTCTTCCATGCTAACTGCCCACTCACTCCGTCATACTGCAGGGACGCTTAGTTTGTTGAACGGCGGGACTATAGAAGAGACGCAGCAATTACTAAGGCACACTAACATAAATACTACCATGATTTACTTGCATCACATAGACAGGGCAAAGAACAGAAGTGAAGAATTGATTGCCAATGCGATTTTTTAATTTTATATAAGAGGGATTTTAGCATGTTAGACATTAAAGTATATTCATTAAAGGAAGCCGGTAAGATTTTAGGTGTTACGGAAAGGACGCTTTATAATTATATAAAAGCTGGTAGGATGAAAGTTCAGAAAATAGGGGGTAAGTGGATAATAACAGAGGAGAATCTGAAGAAATTCATTAAGGGGGAGTTGTAGGTTCAACTTCCGCAAATAATCCTTAGCAGAAGTTAAAATTAACCAAAATCAATCAAGTTAAATCGGCATGAATCATAAAATCAGGAAATTATTAGATAAAAAAAAAATAACGGGTAAGGAATTTGGGACTGCTTATATTATAAATCGTGCCCAAGAAGCGATTAATGGTGAGTTGATCTTGACTGATGAGGAGCTGAAAATTTTGTCAGCTAAAGTAATAGACTCATTAGAAATAAATCAGGCTAACGCATATATTGAATGTTATACTTGGCTCGATCGTGCACATTTAATCTCGGAAAAATATTATGAGTATTTTTTTGTTGGGCTCTCTATATTGTACCTTAAATTGGAGTATACCGCAGATTCGGAACAAGGATTTAATCGCTTAAACAAGATGACAGAAAGCATAAGAAAGGAGGATAATGATTACTGGCAGTTAAAAACTTTTACCGAAAATATTTTAACTGCTGTTTCAGTATTTAGCCAAGTAGAAACTAAAGAACATTTAAAGTTTATGCAGAATGCTAGGAGTATAGTGAAGGTTGGTCTATCAAATATATTGAGCTATAATAAAGCTGTCGACCTATTAGCTGATTTTTTCAAAATCCCGGAAATTTTACAGGTTTTT
>JAISPM010000136.1 GCA_031274895.1 Alphaproteobacteria bacterium | reverse complement strand
ATAATAATTTAAGGTTATTTGATACTAATGCGCATGGAGCTTTATTATTCAAAATTTCCGTGTTTATTATTGCCGCCAATACTGCCTTGTATATTGTTTTTAGAGCTTTAGGATTGAGCTACCCACCATTTAATCATGGCTCTTTATTAAATAGTGTTGCTTGGAATTGGATTATTTTCACATGGCCTATGAGCTTCGTATTACCATTATTAGTAAGACATTGGTCTACCTATATTATTTTATTTTTAACTATGCACATGATGGTTTCCAATCTTGCTGAGCTTTCAGGGTTAAGCACTTTAAATATGACAAATAATGCTCAAGACCCGCAAGTAGCTTGGTTGATTAAAGGTGTTTTCGCTTTGTTGCTAGTTCTTATTTATGCTTGGATTGTTAAAACTTATTTAAGAAAACCTATTAAATCTAATAGAGTTAAAGTGGCTTAGTTTCATTTTTCCTCATGTGCCATATTAAAAAAGGGATACAATTAAGTATCCCTTTTTTTTACCACTACCCCGTCTCACTTCGTGAGCCACCCCTTCTACAAGAAGGGGAATTTCAAGGTATTACTTCGCAGCTTTTACAACGGCATTGCCTTTATAAACTGCAGTGTCAGCTAATTGTTCTTCAATTCTGATTAATTGATTGTATTTAGCTAATCTGTCGGTTCTGCTTAGTGAGCCGGTTTTAATTTGACCGGAATTTGTAGCCACCGCAATATCAGCAATGGTAGAATCTTCAGTTTCGCCCGAACGATGAGAGATTACCGCAGTATAGCCAGCTTTATGAGCCATTTCCACCGCCGCAAAAGTTTCACTTAGCGTGCCGATTTGATTAACTTTTACTAGAATTGAGTTTCCAACATGTTGTTTAATACCATCGGCTAATCTTTTAGGATTGGTAACAAATAAATCATCACCCACTAGTTGCACTTTGTGTCCAAGGGCTTTAGTTAATAATTTCCAACCATCCCAATCGTCTTCATGCAGACCGTCTTCAATGGAATAAATTGGATAGGCATTCGCTAAATCTTCCCAATACTTAACCATTTCTTCAGAAGTGCGAACTACGCCTTCGCCTTTCATATTATATTTGCCGTTTTCGTAAAATTCACTGGCAGCAGCGTCTATCGCAAACATGAAATCTACACCTGCTTTATATCCTGCGGTTTCCACAGCTTTCACTAGGCTATCTAAGGCTTCTTTAGAAGATTTAAGAGCCGGAGCGAATCCGCCTTCATCACCAACATTGGTATTTAAGCCTGCATCATGCAAGATTTTTTTAAGAGCATGGAAAACCTCCGCACCCATTCTAACAGCGTCTGCCATGGTTTTTGCAGAGATTGGCGCAATCATAAATTCTTGCACGTCTATCGGATTATCAGCATGTTGTCCGCCATTGATAACGTTCATCATTGGCACCGGCAATACATGAGCGTTAAAGCCGCCTAAGTATCTGTATAAAGGTAATCCGCAAGATTCCGCAGCCGCTTTCGCCACAGCCATAGATACACCTAAAATTGCATTAGCACCTAAGCGAGATTTATTTTCGGTGCCGTCTAATTCTATTAACATAGCATCGATACCTTTTTGATCTAAAGCATCCCAGCCGATTAAATTTTCAAAAATTTCATTATTAACCGCATGAACAGCTTTTAGAACGCCTTTGCCGCCAAAGCGAGATTTATCGCCGTCTCTAAGTTCATGGGCTTCGTGCGCACCTGTGGACGCTCCTGAAGGAACCGCAGCTCTACCCATTGAACCATCTTCTAAAATTACATCAACTTCCACAGTTGGGTTGCCCCTACTGTCTAAAATTTCTCTAGCTCTTACATCAATAATTTCTGACATTATATTCTCCATATAATAATTAATTTCACTTATTATTGTATCATTTTTAACACACAAATACAAACACTTTTAAAAACTAATTCCCCTTCTTTAAGAAGGGGTGGATTGCCGCAGGCAAGACGGGGTAGTGGAATTCATGGGATTCAACGAGTTAAATTGTAAATAGCCAAGGCATAAATATGAAGATTTGTGTAAATATCCTCTATTGCCATGTATTCATTTGGATTGTGCGCAATGCCTTTTTGCCCCACAAAGCTGGGACCAAATGGCACGATGTTCGGGATAATTTTTGCATAGGTGCCACCTGTGGTTGTGGTAGGACTACCATCCAACCCTGTGATTTGTTCATAAGCCTCTCTAAGAGCCTGCACGGTATGGCTGTTTTTATCAAAAAACACAGGATTGTAGTTTTTTATAGTGGTAATAGTGGTTTGCGGAGGTAGCAGTTTATTTATGTGTGTGATAATTTCTTCCGCTGTAATTAACGGAGGATAGCTGATTTGCCAAGAGAAGACTGTGTTTTGGGAAGTGGCTTCCAAGCGGTAGTCGCGCATTTCTAGGTTGCCGAATTCAGCATCACCACAGTTAATTCCTAGTCTATCGCCCGACTTATCAGACTGCAGGAAATAGTTGGTTATAAAGTCGGAGAAGTCAGATTGGTTGGCGGTAGGTGCGATAAGTTGCAACTTTAAACGCCCTCTTTCGGCATAAACAACCGGATACTTACAGTCAGGCGTAAAGCCACTTTGGGGCAATTTTTCGGCTTTTAAATAATGCTCCATATCGGCAAAGCCTGTTTCCTCATTGCAACCAAATACAATTCGCACGGGGCGGTTAAAGGTTATGTCTGCATTTAATAGGGCTTTTAAAGCATAGAGAGTAGTGAGAAGAGGAGCTTTGTTATCAAGCACTCCACGCGCATAAATGTTATTGTTAGCAACTGTGGGTTGAAAAGGAGGCGTTTTCCAACCTGCCTCGTTTGCAGGCACCACATCTATGTGTCCGAAAATGCCAACATAGTCTTCATTCGTGTCCGTAGTAGTTGTGGCATAGCCATAATGGTGTTTGTTTTGGGTGATAAATCCTAAATTTTTGGCGATATTGAGTGATTCTTCCAATGCTTTTGCAATCGGCAAACCATAGGGAGCATTTGGTTGCGCCTCTCCTTGCACACTAGGAATAACACATAGTTTCATTATGCTTGCAATAAGCTCATCTTTAAGGGTGTTTACTGATTGGCTTATTTTTTCAAAATCACTCATAAAAATCCTTTTTTCCTACCAGTTCAAGAGGTATATTAAACCCCATCTAAACTGAATTATGACCTAACCAGAACTTTCCACAGGTAGGAAGATGTCATTGAAGTTTAGATGGGGTTTAATATACCCTTAGCTACATAATTGGTTCATGAATACGCTTTTGGTAAGCGTCCAGCCATTCCTTATCTGCTATACGATACTTGGTATGCACGCCATCTCTTTCACATAAATATATACTTAACGGACTGCGCGCAGTGGCTACGACAAAAGAAAACGTATCTATATTGGTTGCCACGCCAAAATCGCCATTTTTATCTAAAGCTACTACCGAAATATCTCCTGCCTGACCGCGTTTTTTTTTCAATAGGGTGTCTAAATCGTTTACTGCCGTTTCACAAGCCTGCTGCACTGATAGTCCTTGTTTCATCAGCATAGTTATTTGAAAGCTAATGGCACCCTTCATTAAGTCTTCACCAAGTCCTGTTGCTCCCACTCCACCAATTTCACTCTGGACATAAAAGCCGCTACCACAAATGGGCGAATCCCCTACTCTGCCGTGCTTTTTCATAAAAAGTCCGCTGGTTGATGTGGCAGCATACATGCTACCACTGGTATCTAGGCAAATAGCCGCTATGGTATCGTGTCCTGTGTAGGCTTTTAATTCTTGAGACTTTAATTCGTTTAGACGTTTTTGATAGTGTTGTTTAGCTCTATCGGTCAGCATAGTTTTACGAGCAAAACCATTTTTAGTGGCGAATTCTTCTGCGCCCTCACCCACCAAAAAGCTATTTACAGGATACTCACTAAGTTTTTGCGCCACCAGCACAGGGTTAGCAATATCATGGGTTGAAGCTACTGCTCCTACTGATAAAGTATTTCCATCCATATAAGCAGCGTCTAGCTCAACAATACCGTTTTCGTTCGGCAATCCACCATAACCAACAGATTTATAAAAAGGAAAATCTTCCACCATGGTAATGGCTTTAACTAAAGCCTGCCCACCATGTTCGCCTTTACTTAATAGGTTAGCCGCCTCTGCCAGCCCTTCCGCCGCCATGCGCCATGTTGCAATAATCGCCCACATTTTTTTGTCCTTATAACTTGACACCATAATTCTTATAGTTTGACATCATCAAAGGAGATTTTTTCCTCGATTTTAACATTTTTCTCATCTTTTAAATACTGCTTATCAAGCATTTTAATAAAAGGTGCATACATAAATACTCCTATCACCAGCAGAATTATCTGCCACACGGCTCCGCGCCAATCGGTGGATAAAAACCCTGAAATCACCACAGGAGTTGTCCACGGCAACATCACGCCGTTAGTGTAAGGAACTAAGCCAACTTGCATCACAAAATAAGTGGTAATAATATTAAAGGTCGGAACCAGTATAAACGGTATTAAAAGTATCGGATTTAGCACAATCGGCAGTCCGAAAATAATCGGTTCATTAATACCAAAAAGCCCCGGAATAAATGACAGTTTCCCTAGGCTGCGAATGCGTTGCGAACGGCAGAAAATAAACATGGCTATTAATAAAGATAGCGTAGAACCACCCCCCCCGAAGGTAGCAAACATATCTTGGAATGCGCCTGTGATAATATGCGGTAATTGTTCACCTGCTTTAAAAGCATCTAGATTTTCTAGAGTTAAAACTCTCAGAATTGGGTTATAAACCGCTCCCACCACCGCACTTCCATTGATTCCAAAGAACCAAAATAAATGGAGGAACAAATACGCTATAACCATCGCCAGTAAACTACCACCTGCAGAAACCAGCGGAGTTTGCAACACATTAAACACAAGATTAAAAGCATTACCTAAATTAATAACACTTAAAACAATATTAATTAAAAAGAATGCCAGCATTACCACGCCAACAGGAATTAGTGCAGCGAAACTTTGGGTAACCGTTGGTGGCACGCCTTCGGGCATTTTAATAATCCAGCCACGTTTCAGCACCCACGCATAAATATGCACTGCCAAAAAGGCGGAAATCATTCCTAAAAATATTCCCGATGAGCCAACCCATTTTAAGTAAATCCCTGAAACATTTACCGTAGAAGTTAAGTCTACATGGTTAAAAGGAATTTTAAACTCCATCAATGTAAAAAAGCCCACCAGCGAAACCGCCGCCCCGAAAATTGCGTTAACATTCATTTGCCTTGCAAAGGAATAGCCAATCCCCATTACCGCAAAAACTGCCATAATATCAAAGGTTGCCGCCACGGGACGCATTAAATAATTTTCCCAATTGACTCCGAAAATAGAAATCCAAAAATCTGCCCAGCCGGGAATCGGAAAATTAGCAATTAATATAAAGAACGAGCCGATAATTAATAAAGGCGTTGAAATTAAAAAGCCATCGCGGATGGCAATTAAATATTTATTTTTACCAACCAATTCCGCCAATGGCATTAAACGTTTTTCAAGAATACTAAAAAAATTCATGATATTTATTCCTTTTTGCCTTGCAATACATCTATGGCTTTGCGTAAAATTTTATCGGCGGCTACGCGACCGTAATCTTCCGCATCTATTAGAGAGATAGGAATTTTAGTATCTGCCAGTTTTGCTTGAATGGTTGCCGCTTCATGCTTTACTTGCGGTCCTAACAGAATAACATCAGGATGTTCACTTGCTACAATTTCCTCAATTTGACCCACGGTAAAGGCTTTAACTTCAATCGGTAAATTGTTTGCCGTGGCAACGCCTTGCATTTTGTTGGCTAGAAACGATGTTGACATCCCAAAAGTGCAGAATAAATATATTTTTTTCATATTATTACCATCTATATCTATTTTCCACATATTATACAAGATTCGCAAAAAATATGCAACACATAATTTCAATTTATGTTGACAATTTTTGTGTTTGAATTATAATAAGGGTGTTCAATATTTTATAAAGAGGGTTTATCATGAAAAAATTAGTAATCGGTTTATTGCTTTTAACTATGACTGCATTAGGCGGCTGCGTATCAGCTCCTTCACAAATGGGTGCTGCTCTATTTCTTTCTACAACAGAACCTGTAAATGCTACAAATGGCACTGCTACTAAAACTGGTGAGGCTTGTGGTTATAACGTGCTTGGACTTGTTGCCGGTGGCGATTTCTCCATTGAAGCTGCTAAAAAGAAAGGTGGAATCACTCAAGTTGCTACCGTTGATAAAACTGTAACCAACACCCTTTTCGTTTTCGCTGAAGTTTGCACTAAAGTAAGTGGAAGTTAGTTAATACTTAGTATTGATAACTTAGTTATGAATTCCCCTTCTTTTAAGAAGGGTATTTTTTTTATCCAAAAATTACTAAAAATAATTTCATCTATTTTTCAATTTTTAGTTGACAAACGGGGGGGGGTAATACTGTATACTTAGAGTAGTATAATTTTTATTCTACCTATGGTGAGTTGAAATGGATAAGAGTAATTCATTGTCTAACCCTAATAACCTAGATTCAGATTCTAATGAAAATTTTCTTAATAGGCTTGATGTTCATACAAATTTTGAACATCAGAAGCAAAAAACAGAGGATATGAGACATCAACAATATTCTACTCAACCATATTATAAACTTAAACATTACAAAATAGGAAAAAATAACGAAATAATTGTAGATAAAAACGAAGATATCTTGTGTATCATTGATATGAAAAGCAATGCTACTTTGTGGGATTGGTTATTTTCTATTTTTTCAGCATTAGCAGGCATTTATTTTATTTTTTTTGAA
>JAISPM010000133.1 GCA_031274895.1 Alphaproteobacteria bacterium | reverse complement strand
GTAGTTGTTGTGCTGGCTTGACCATTGACACTAAATACATTGGTCATCCCAGCAAATGCTCCTAATGTATTAGCCCCACTATTTATGTGATTTAATGCTCCCTCTTTACTGGTAAAAGCATCACCATAAGTTTTTACATGGTCTTTTAATGCATTACCAAATCCCTTAGCATTATCGGCTATGGTGCTAAAACCTACCTTCATTTCTGTAATACTAACAGATGTGCTTAGGCTGGTATCCCGTTTATCTTCCGCACCTGTGATATTCACATCATTCCCTGCGTTGATTATTATCTCGCCACTTCCTATGTCTTCCCATGCTGGTGGTGTTTTAATTTCTGTGGCTTCACCTTCGGTGGAATCATTAGTTCCACTACCCCGTCCACCTTCGGTGTCCACCCCTTCGCCAGACGAAGGGGAATTCTCTTTTCTATCCGTATTCGCTATTACGCTTCCTTTTATATTGACATCTTTCCCTGCTCCTAGATACACGCTATCGCCTACTATCGTTGACCCTACATTGTGTGTGTAATCTATACTTCCGTTATCTTCTATCTTTGTTATCGTCTTCTTCTTACTATGCCATGCTCCGTGCTTCTCTGTTTTGCTTTGGCTTAGGTCATAATCTATGCTTGTATGGTCTTCTAATACTCCTATGCTTAACGTATCTTTGGCGTCTATCGCTAATAATCCATCACTATATATGGTTGAACCTAATATTGTTATATCGTTTCCACTCATTGTCAGCGATTCGCTCGCTACTATATTACTTCCTACATGCTCTTCTTTTTTGCCACTGATGTTGAAATTTCCATTTTTGGCTACATCTTCGGCTTTACCTTCTATCACTTCATTTGGGTTATTAATATTGGTATATGATACAGTTTCGTTCTTTAAATCGTCCCAACCCAGTTCATGCTCTATCGCTTGTCCTGTGATGGTTATATCATTCCCTGCTTCTAGGTTTATAGTATTTCCCATAATGTTAGAACTGCTGATATAAATATCTCCATTAGCATTTAAATTTACACTTCCGCCGCTGATATTACTTGATACCAATTCGCTTACATAGCCCTTGCTATTACGTTTTTCCGCCGCAAACAGATTGATTTCATTAGCGTTCAAGTCTATCACATTACTACTAATATTTGCTCCTACCAACGTGATTTCCTTAGCATTTATGCTTGCTTTGAATGTGGTGTTGATACTACCTTCTATGCTTTCAAATTTGCCACCCACTTCCGCCAGTATTTTATTGCCTTCTATGGTGCCGTTTTGTGTAAAATCTCCACCCACATTAATTTCTATACCGTGGATGTTATCTACATAGTTGTTGAGGTCTTCTATTTGCTGTTTGATATTATCGGCGAAGTTATTTAGTTCTTCGCCTTTGGCGTTTAGTTCTTCTACTTGCTGATTTAAAGACTCACCTTGTTTATTTAAACTTTCTCCTGCCTTGTTTAGGGATTCACCCTCTTTATTCAGCGAATCTCCTTGGGTTTTTAAACTTTCTGCCAATGGCTCCATCTCGGCGGCTAAGCTGCTCAGTTGCGCTTCTAAATCTGCGATTTCAGACGCAGTTAAAGTATTTGCTTTTTCTTGAGCATTGCGCTGTTTTATATCGCCACTCCAAACTTTTCCTGCGTATTTATTTTTTACCTCGCTCCCCTTTATGGCAGAGTATTTTGCCAGCAGTTCTTCATACTTAGTAGCTTTAGCGTTATATAAATCTTCCGTTTGTTTATACTGATTGGCATGGTATTCATAGGATTTTTGCGAATCTTCATATGCTTTTTGGCTTTCCTCAAAGGATTTTTGAGATTCTTCAAAGGCAGTTTGACTATTCTCGTAATCGTTTTGCATATCTTCTAAGGCATCTATATTATTATTGATGTTGTTCGCCATATCGTTCATGTTATTTTGGTGTTCTTCACCATTGTTGGCATCCGATATACTGCCGCTATTGTTGAAGTCGCCGCCCACATCGATACTTACACCATCGTCGCCATGAATGTTGCCTGAATTGTCCATGTTGCCATCAACATCTATATCCACCAAGCCATTGCCATTGATGTTGCCGCTGTTATTGAGATTGCCACCCACGTTTATATCTATATCGCCGCCACTACTGATGTTGCCACCATTTTCCATGTCGCCTTCCACATCAATGTTCACACCGCCACCGCCGCTGATGGTTGCGCCTCCCTGCGGTTTATTGGTTTTGTAATCGGTTGGAAAAAATACCTGCGGCACCAAGACATTCTGTCCGTTGATAACCTTACGAACCCACCAAATGATTGGCTGTTTCAGTTTGCCCAGCTGCTCTTCGGTTAAGGCTTCACCTAAAACTAAACCAAGCTCATCTTTAGCCTCTATACCTGCTTCCATTAGCCCTTCAAGCTGCTCTTCCTTATTGGTATAACCCTCTAGAATTTCTTTGCCTGTGTTATCAAATATTTGATTGCCAACAACTTCTAAATCAACAAAGCCATCTCCGAGGATTAAGTCGTTGTTGTTATTGTCGTCCCTATCTAAGCCCAGCAGATGCAGATAGTATTTGGAGCCTTTGAATTTTTGTAAATCGGTGAAATCAGGATTGGTTTCTATTAGGTAGCCATTCGTGCCATCGCTCTCATAGAACATGTTGCCATCTACGAAGTTTAGGTCAATACCGTTTTCTTTGTTGATGGAGTTGCCGGTTTCATAGTTGATGTTATTATCAATGTTTTGATGGGTGTTGCATTGTATACTATTGCCATTGCAAAAACCACCACTAGAATTGATGGTTATAGTTCCACCCGCGGTAATAAGAGCAGCTTGCGAGAATGCGGTTTTGCCTGTGGATTCGGTGTAGGATGTAGTTTTCTCGTTTATTTTTTCGTAGCCAACAACAGTATCACAATATTGTGACCCTCCACCCCCTCCACCGGGTTGACTGCTATTACCACCACTCGTATAACACTCTTTCTTCCCAAAAATAGGAGTCATCTCATAAGTATAAGATTCATACTCTTTATAATTATCTTTAGGGCTAACTACCGTTTCATTTTTAAAACCAGCATTAATATTTATTTTACCCACAGCACTTACAATTGAACTTCTGTTTAGAAAACTGCCACCTGTAATATTAAGATTTCCACCACTACTTAAATATGCTCCATTTGCTCCATACACTGTATAGATTGTTTCTTTTTCTTTTAGAGTTTCGTATTTCTTACTGAAATCACAAATATAATTAAACCCACTAGAACATACCTTGACTGATTCCAAAAACTTCTTCTCATAAACCGTAGTCCACTTTCCAATATCTTCAAAAATATCCCACCACGTAAGAATATTCTCAAAGCTCTCCGCTGATATATTGATATCCTTATTAAGAGTCTGTATCTTAGAAGAGCTATTCACAATCTTTTTGGCATTACCGCCGTTGTAGCCCTCAATATTTATACTATCTATCCCATAGATAATCCCAAAGTCTGCATAAGACTTATCGCTGCTTCCTATCCGCTCCTTACCTAAATTACTTAAGTAATCAACTTTAAAGGCTATATCCTGCCCTGCGATAAAACCGCGGTTAGTTAATGTCTTACTACGAAAGCTCAGCAGTCCGCTACTTACCACATTCCCTGCCACTTGAATATTACTTTCACCCGATACATCTATACTTAAATCGCCCTTAGAGGTAATTTTCGTTTTTTGATTATTATTGCCGGCAAAGCTATTGCCGATTCCTACATACAAGTTATTGCCGCTAATACTCATTTTGCCATTGGAGCTTAAATCGGCACCCGCATACAAATTAATATTATACGCCGCCAAACTCAAATTATTATTTGCCGCAAACATCACACCGGCATTTAAGTTAAAATCGCCTGCTAATTTTATGAAGAAATCGCCCATGGAGGTAATTGAGCTATTACGTTTTAAGTCTAAATTATTGGCATTAATATTAACAGCTTTACCTTGGGTGATACTACCTCCCCAAAAATAAATATTATTTGAATTCAGATTTAAACCATTTTGTGCTATCAGTCTGCCCCACACATCTAAACTACCACCACTCAATGTGATATCACCACCTGACACACTACCGCTGATATTTACTTGCTTGCCATCTACATTGAGCTTACTCTCGGCACCAACCTCGCCAACAAAATTCAGCTCGCTGCCCTTAAAATTAACATTCACACCCAGTATCTTACCATCAAACTTCCCTAAATTAATGGCATTGATATTTATGGTATTGCTTTGAATATATGAAATTTTATCGGTATAAATGCTGTTAAAATCTAAATTAAGGCTATTACTGTTAGAACTTCCTACGAAATTTAAACTATCGCCCTTTAGACTTAGGCTCTGCTTGGCGGTTAGCTCACTTGTATTCCGCACCTCCACATTCGCTCCACGCAAACTCATACTATCTGCGCTACTTAACTTACCGCTGACTATGAGATTCCCTGCGGCATCTACACTCAATGACGACTTCGCCGTCGCCATGTTAAAGTCTATATTCACGCCTACACTTTTATTATAACTCACCAAACGGATACTATCGCCATACATTCCGCCAAATTCATTGGAAGATATCACATACTGCGTATTGTTGTTATTGGCGTTAACGCTGGCAACTCCGCTGTTGTAGTTATAATCGCTGCCGCCTAAATGAATATTTACATCATGCCCTTGGATAACGCCGTTTAAGCGCAATTGCTGCGATAGTATATCTAAACGATTGGCTCCGCCGGCATTTAAGCCACCACGTCCGATTTCTACCTCACCGCGACCAATACTTATTCCGGCAAAGTTTCCATTGCTAAATTGCCCTTCGCCTGTGGACAACACTGCCCGATTGGTGTTTATAAAGCCGCAACCATCGCACACTATGCCGTTGGAGTTTAATATTATGATGTCTGCCTTATTACCCGCAACCTCCATATAGCCGCCCAGTTCGCTGCGCTTACTTTTTACCGTATTTAAGATTAATGTCGCATTTTGATTGCTTTTTAGATTCGTATTGCCGACTATCCAACCCGCTAGCTGCGTATTGCTAAGGTCAGAGCTGTTGTTGAAAATTATCCCACCGCTACCAACATCAAACACATCATACTCATTGATACTGTGTCCATTGCCGTCTACCTTGTTGATATTTATTATTGGGATTCCATTGGCAGCATTTTGTAAGTGCGTATTGCTTCCACTTTTGTTGATTATTGCAATGTTGGTTATGGCATAGGTTGGAACTATCAGCTGCACCCATATAAATGCCAGCATTCCTATGTATCTAATTACTAAACTACCCAACCTACCAATCATCACCGTTTCCCCTTAATTCATAACATTTTTGCAACGAATCTCTTTTCAAATATAACACTTTTTGTTCGCAACTGCAACATTATTTTTAACATTATACTATTGCATGTATTTAACCAATGTGTTATTATAAAGTAGATTTAGTTTAGGAGTTTGAAGTCATGAAAGCGATTATTTACAATCCAACCAGAAATTTAATGCAATCGGGCATTGCCAACAAAAATGATTGGCAGCTGGTTTTTGTTAAAGAAGTTGATAACAAACAAGAACATCTCATGGGATGGACTTCATCTTTTGAAACCCAAAGCGAAGTGGTTTTAAGTTTTATCTCAAAAGTCGAGGCTATAAACTACGCCACCAAAAAGGGAATTGATTTTGAAGTAAGGGAATCTCCAAAAACCTTTAGTGAAAAGAAAGATATTACCTTTAATTTTTCTAAGGATAGAAACCTTTACGATTTTGCAAATTAAAACTACTTTCATTTTGTTAGTAAAGAGGCGAGATAGAGCTATTTTAGCTGACTTATGCGCACTCCAGCATGGAAGATAAAATAGCTCTATCTCGCCTCTTTACTCCACTGTTACCGATTTCGCCAAATTCCTTGGCATATCAATACTATTTCCCTTTTCCTTCGCCACGTAATAAGCTAAAAGCTGCAGCGGCACAATTGCACTGAATACTGCCAATAAAGCTGAACTATCCTCAATATAACTATCGCTCAGGGGAATCACATAATCACAAAAATCTAAATCATTTTTTATACTTTCATGGGCAAAAACAATATTCATGCTACCCCGTGCTTTGGTTTCCTTTAGGCTTGAAACACATTTTTTCGCTAAATTTTTATTACTTATAACGCTAATCACAGGAAAATTATCTTCTATAAGAGCGATATAGCCATGCTTTAGCTCACCTGCAGGTAAAGCCTCGCTATGAATATACGATATTTCTTTCATTTTTAACGAAGCCTCAAGGCATAAAATATAATCTATGCCTTTTCCTATAAAAAACATGTTTTTAAAATTGCTTATTTCCTTGGCAATCTTGCAGATTTTATCTAAATACTTAAAACTATTTCTAAGTAGCGTAGGAGCTTTTTCCATCTCTGCAATAAAATTTAAATATTTATCGCCATCTATAATATTTCTGACTTTTAACAAATGCAATGCAAACAACATCGAAAGCAATACCTGAGAGGTAAAGGCTTTGGTAGAGGCAACAGAGGCTTCTATGCCCGCTTGCGTATAAAAAACAAAATCAGACTCCCGCGCTAGGGAAGATTCAAAAACATTTACAAAACTTAATACCTTAACCCCCTGTGGCTTTAAAGTTCTAACACTTGCCAGCGTATCTGCGGTTTCGCCCGATTGTGAAAAAGCCACTAAAAGCGTATTCTTACCCAATAAATGCTTTTTATTATTAAACTCTGAGCCTACTTCACTGATCACTTCAACATCTAAACCCATCTCTGCTAAAAAGGCTGCAAAACAAAGCCCTGCAAAATAGGCGGTGCCACAGGCAACCACATAAATTTTATCGATGGATTTTAGAAAATCTGCACTGATTGCATTATTATGCAGTAAGAAACCTTTATTATGATTCAAATAGCTGCTTAAAATTTCTTTTAAAACATTTTCTTGCTCATAAATTTCCTTCAGCATGAAATGCTCATAGCCATTTTTATGATTATCCAAAGGCTGCACATAGCTTTTTACCATGGTTTTATTAACGGGAAGTAGTGCATCATTTTGCAGAAGAAAGAAATTGTAAAATTTTTGGTCTGCCGCAAAATATAAATGAGCCATTTCATTATTATCAAGATAATAAACATTGTTGGTATGTTTTATCATGGCAACAATGTCTGAACAGGCAAAAAAGCCATCCTCAGCAATACCGACAATCAACGGCGATTCCTTTCGCAATGCCACTATCTCGTGGGGTTTATCTTGCGCCATTACGGCAATGGCATAGGCTCCGAGCAGTTTATTGTGCACCTTCTGCACTGCCACGACAAGGTCATTTGTGTAATAGTGTTCTATTAAGTTAGCAATCACCTCCGTATCGGTATCGGAAGCAAAGGTATAACCTGCTGCTGTCAACTCATTTTTTAAGGCTTGAAAATTTTCAATAATACCGTTATGCACCACCGCAATTTTGCCTCTTGAGCTTAGGTGCGGATGGGCATTCACCTCATTCGCCTCGCCATGAGTCGCCCAGCGGGTATGCCCAATTCCCATGGTTCCAGATAGAGGATTTTGCGCTAAATGTTCTGCTAGAGCTGCTAATTTTCCTTGTTTTTTGGCAATATTAATGCCGTTATTATAAACGACAATACCTGCGGAATCGTAGCCTCGATACTCTAAACTTTGCAGGGATTCCATGATAATATTTGACGCCTCTGCTTTACCTAAATAACAAACAATACCACACATAACTTTTCTCCTTATATAATTATATATAACAAAACAATAGCAACTAATATGCTATTAATATTGAACACGATAAAATATAAAGAATACACTGAGAAAATTTTATGCTAAGAATCGCTTCTTAGTTTTGTATTTCTCTTGGTTGTGAACCTATGGAGCATCCGCTGAAAATTCGATAACTCCACCCCTCGTCATCTTAATTTGACAATTAAGACCATGCGCTTAAAAAACTTCTTATCTTTATAGCAAGAATATAGCTAAAGATAAGATTTATCACAATTAAAAATTTATTACGTTTGATTACAGAAAAAATTTAATCCTCTCTCACGAAAAGGAGAGCTTGGAAGAAAAAGGAAGGAATACTTCTTTTCACTGCATTATGACATTACTAGAGCTTTCCACAAGTAGTGGCGTGTCATTGCAGTGAAAAGAAGTATTCCTTCCTTTTTCTTTATAATTACCCTTGAGCCTTATCTGCAGCTAATAGCTTTTCCAGCCATTTAATAGTATAGGTTCCTGCAATAAACTCAGGTTCTTCAATTAGCCTTAAGTGCAGAGGAATATTGGTTTTAGTGCCTTCAATAATTAATTCATTTAAGGCTCTGCGCAAACGCAATAGGCAATGTTCGCGGTCAGTGCCATGAACGATTAATTTTGCAATCATGGAATCATAATAAGGAGGAACACTATATCCGCTGTAAATTGCCGTATCTAAACGCACACCACCACCTGCCGATGGATGGAATTGCTGAATTTTCCCCGGCATTGGAATAAAAGTTTCAGGATCTTCGGCATTGATTCTGCATTCAATGGAATGCCCTAACGCATGAATATCTTTTTGTTTATGTTTAAGTTTTTTACCGCGCGCAATACGAATCATTTCATAAACAATATCAATCCCTGTAATACTTTCGGTTACAGGATGTTCCACTTGCAGGCGCGTATTCATTTCCATGAAATAAAACTTACCGTCTTCATATAAGTATTCAATAGTTCCTGCGCTGTAGTAGCCCATTTTTTGCATGGCTTTAGCCGATACACCACAAATATAATCACGCTCTTCAGGTGTTAAGCCGGGCGATAACGCCTCTTCAATCACCTTTTGATTTCTACGTTGCACCGAGCAATCGCGCTCAAATAAATGTAATACATTACCGTGCTTATCGCCTAAAATTTGCACCTCAATATGCTTAGGATTCTGCAGGAATTTTTCCATATAAACCGCAGGATTGCCGAAGGTAGATTCCGCTTCGCTACGGGTTAAATCAAAACTATCCACAAGTTCAGCTTCATTAAAGGAAATTCGCATACCGCGTCCACCGCCGCCTGCGGCAGCTTTAACAATTACCGGATAACCGAAATCATTCGCAGTTTTTTTAGCTTCCTCTAAGGTTTTAACCTCACCATCAGAACCCGGAACCGTAGGAATTCCTAGCTCAATCGCCGTTTTTTTCGCTTGAATTTTATCGCCCATGATTCTAATATGCTTAGAAGAT
>JAISPM010000081.1 GCA_031274895.1 Alphaproteobacteria bacterium | reverse complement strand
GAACCATATTGGCTTGCCCTGCTTCAACCAGTTGACCGCCGCCTAACCCCACCATGGTGGCGATTGGTGCGCCGTAATGGATAGCATGACCTTTAGGAAGAATTATTTGATTTTTCCCCATTACATGCGGCAGGTTCTCTATTAAAACTAAATCATCACGGGCGATTATGCCCGCCACACTTAACACTATGCCTGCGCTGGCTGAAGCGGTAATACAAGTATCTTCGCCGCCCGTGAACTGTGAAATCTTTTGCCCTAAAATATTTAGTAAATCGTCCACTATCACATAGTTTTGGCTGGCGGATAAAAATGCTTGGGCAACTCCCGCTGAAAAGGTAGATACTCCTAAGTAAGTCATTCTACCGCTGCCGTTAATTACTCTCTGTAGCCCTAGAGTTGTATAAATATTACTCATGATTATTTCCTATATATAAATGCCGATTGCGCCAAAAATCATGGCTCCTAAAATTGCGCCACCGATGATAGATTTTTTAAAATACACGAATAATCCTGCACCAACAATTGCGCCTGCACCAGTTAACATTCCATATTGGATGGCTGATAGAATTATTAGTGGTCCTAAAAATCTACCTAAGGCATTACCTGCACCCATCATAATATCGGTGCCTGAGGCTGACATACCGTCTTCAGGAATAATTTTTCTAATAACAATAATTGCGACACCGATAATTAAGCCGATTAATAAACCTAAGCCTAAAGCCAACCAAAAGTCTTGCAGTAAAAACATATAACCGCTGGCTAAAAGCAGGGCAGGAATTCCGATACCAACACCTGTCATTAGTGAGCCGCCAATATCTAACAAACCTACTAAAGGACCCTCTAACACACGAGCAATTAAAAATCCTGCGGCAAAACCTGCGGCGGCGGCATAATCTCCGCTTTGCAGACCTGCATCTAAAAGCTGCACAATGAATATTTCATTCATGGCTCCGATGCCGAAGTTAATATACATACTGGTGGCACCAACAATTCCCGCGCAGGCAAGTCCTACAAGCACCGGAAAGAACCAGTTGGAAAGAAAAAGTGTTTGTCTTTGCATTTGCATAATGTTTCTCCTTAAAATCCTAATTTCGCAAAAATTCCTCTAAAGTAAGCAATGCTTATAAATAGAAGAACAGATATAGTTATCATAATAATTGAGGTTTTGTTTAGCCCTTTGTTATCAGCGATGGATTGCCCGATTAAAATTCCCAGAATAATTCCGGGAGTGCCGTTGCCCATAATAATGTGCGCCAAGCCACCAAAAATTACTGCCCAAGTTCCTGTAATTTTACCGGCATCAAGAGCTGCAAGTAAGAAAACAATCGGCATAATTGGGTTAATCATTAGGTTTGCCGCAGGTGTTAGAATTTCTTTAGCGATACCTGCCACCTCTGTTGGCACAAGTGAAGATAGGCTTACTAAAAAGGCTAAAACCGCTGCGCCCACAAATCCGCCAACCACAAACATTTTGTATGGATTATGCAGTGTTTCTTCAATGGATTTATTTTTAAACAGTAAAATTCCCGCACTAAAGTTTGGAATTACCCTATGCAGAACATCTTGCGTTAGCGCACCTGTGGATACTGCCGCCGCTGCCGAATTTAATAAAAAGCCGAAACCAAAACTGAAATGCGATATTCTATCGCCTTGGCAAGCGTTTAATTCGCCCAGAGTTCTAAAGGCTCCCATGGCTTGGGTTTGCGGAATATGATACATTCTTGCCGCCCCTGCGCTAACCGCAGCTCCGGCTAAAAAGCCCACTATGATTGCGTATAATATTAACATGACTTCTCCTTATTTAATATTGGTTCCACTACCCCGTCTCCTACGGAGCCACCCCTTCGCCCGCGAAGGGGATTTTGAGGTATTTTATCTCCACGCCGATGGTGGCATTGAAGAGATATTTCTGTTTATCTTTATTAAAAGCAGCTAAAAGTTTGGCTTTTGCCTCTATGGGTTGTTGTGAGTTCAAAACAAAACTCACCGCTTCCATTTTAATAATTATTCTTGCTTGGTTTTCTGCTACTTTACCTCTTAACTTGTAAAGAAGCATATTTACTGCCGATTTATAGTCAGTATCGGTTGCTTCCAGCGTGTAATATTCAGTGGCAGATTTTAAAAGGTTATTTTCCATGGGAATCACTCATATTATAAAAAGTTTCAGTGAGCTTTTCGCCAAGCTCTTCAGTATCTAAAAAGCCAAAGCCCAGCACATTGTAGCCCTCGCGTAAGGCTGCAACCCCTTCGTCTACGCTTCTTAAACTATGTTTAGCCTTATAACCGAATTTAGTTTGGGCAGTCAGTGCGCCTGCGCCACCACTGCCACAGAAAGATATACCAATATCTGCACCTTTTTCTTTCATAACATCGCCCAGTTTCATATCGGCTAACATGCCTCCGATGACGTGCGCAATGCCGCCCGCTTTTTCAATCCCCAAGGCAACGTTTTTACCTTTGCCCATGCGATGTCCTATAACTATTACTACTTTACCGTCTTGCATTTTTTACCTCTGTTGATTAATTAAGTTTTCTATATGAGTTGCTACTAAAAATATTTCAGATTCACTTATATTTTCGCCTAAAATTTGTGCCACTTCTCTTGCCTTGTCTGTGCTTTCAGGCTTTAACTCTGACATCATTTCACGGACACCTTCCATTTCTAACATTTCGCCCTTTTCTATCCGCGCAAATAATACTAAAAGATGGTTAATAAACATGGTTAAATGTTCATGCCCGACATTTTGTAGAGACAACATATTTAGCATTTTCAAGATATTTTCTTTTTGCTGTGCCGTAGCTTCTGCCTTAAGCTCTGCTAAAATTTGTTGGATAGTGTTTTCCATTTATAAATACTCCCTTATTTTCTAATTTAATGTTATTGTTTAGTGTTTTTCCTACGGAATCTTCTACAACATTTGGCGTGTCAGATATTTTTATTATGCTGAAATCGGCGATATTACCGATTTTTAATTCTCCTGTATTGGCAATATTGAAAGTATTTGCCACAGCGGACGTGGTTTTTGCGATGCAATCTGCTAGGCTTAGCCCGCACAACATTAGTTTTTCTATTACATGTAGTTGCGA
>JAISPM010000002.1 GCA_031274895.1 Alphaproteobacteria bacterium | reverse complement strand
ATCGGACCCGGGCGATACAGCGCAATAATCGCAATGACATCCTCAATTCTATCGGGCTTAAACTGCCGAATAACATCGGTCATACCGCGAGACTCCATTTGAAACACACCCAGTGTTTCACCACTGAAAAACATGGAGGCAATTTTTTCATCTCGATATGGAATATTTAATATATCTAATTCAATATTATTATATTTTTTAATAAGTTTAATGGCGTTATTAATTACTGTCAGGGTTTTAAGAGCTAAAAAGTCGAACTTTACCAAGCCAACATCTTCTATATATTTCATAGAAAAACCAACGGATGGCAGATTGGAATCTTCATCGTAATACAGAGGCACCACTTCATCTAGGGGTGCAGGAGAAATCACAACTCCGGCTGCATGGGTGGAGGTATTGCGATACAAACCTTCCAGTTTGGTAGCAATTTCAAACAGGCGTTTAATATCTTCATCGGCATTAATATCGGCTTTAATTGCCGGTTCTGCCATAACTTTTTGCAGATTAATTGGGTTAGATGGCGGCGAATACGGAATTTTTTTCGTTAGTGCATCTACCTTAGAATACGACATTCCCATAACCCGACCCACATCCTTAATTACCGCCTTGGTTTGCAGGGTTCCGAAAGTAATAATATGGGCAACATTTTTTTCGCCGTATTTATCTTTCACATATTCAATTACCTCATCTCTGCGATCAGTGCAGAAGTCTATATCAAAATCGGGCATGGATATACGGTCAGGATTTAAAAACCGTTCAAACAGTAAACTGAATTGGATAGGGTCAACATCCGTAATTTTTAAACACCACGCCACCAACGACCCTGCTCCCGAGCCACGACCGGGTCCTACGGGAATATCTTGATCTTTAGAGTATTTTATGAAGTCGGATACTATTAAAAAGTATCCCGAAAAATCCATTTTAATAATTACGCCCAGCTCAAAATCTAGCCTTGCTTGATAGTCGGCTTGGATTTTTGCCTTAGTTTCATCTGCTAATTCAGCCACACCACTTTCTAACTTATGCCTTGGATAAACCTCTTTTTCCAGCCGCCACTGCAGTCCTTCATTGGCTTGCAACGTAATTAAATCTATTTCATTTTCGCTGAACTGCGGCAGGGAAAGTTCTTGTTTCTCCACAAAAAAGCAACATTTTTTAGCAATATTGAGAGTATTTTCAATCGCTTCGGGTAAGTCTTCAAACAGCTTAACCATTTCATCTGCCGATTTAAAATAGGCTTCTTCAAGCGCAATTTTACGATTGTTGTCCGACTGCAAAACACTTTGCCCAATGCACAGCAATACATCGGCTGCCTCGTAATCTGCCACCGCTCCAAAGGTAATATTATTGGTGGCAACAATCGGAATATTGTATTTTTGAGCTAACTCTAAAAATTTCGGCTCAGCTTCCTTATCTTTAGGAGTAAAAAAACGGTTCAGCTCTATATAGAAGTCTTCGCCATAGGAATTTTTGAGCTTCTCTATAACTTCCTCGGCTATGCCGTCTATCATCGCATTTAGCAACAGCCCGCTCATACCACCGCTTAAGCAAATAATATCTTTGGCATACGCTCCAACCGTTTCTAAATTAACGCAAAGATTATCACCAACTTTGGTTTTATAGGTTTCATCGTGGATTTTCAGCAGGTTTTTATAGCCATTTTCATTTTTGGCTAACAGCACTAAATCACCTGTGGTAATTTTATTGTTTTTACTAACAAAGGTGTTGATTTGGATGCCTAAAATCGGCTGAATACCGTTTGAACTCATGCGGTAAGAAAACTCCCGTGCGCCAAACATGTTATTAGTATCGGTCATGGCAAGAGCAGGAAAATTGTTCTGTGTGCATAAATCCACCAAGGATGGTATATCTAAAGAACCCTCTAAGACAGAATAATTGGTATGGCACCTTAAATGAATAAATTTTTGCATGGAATCTGTTGTAATTACGATTTATTTATTTTATAATAGCCTTAGAAATTTATCAAGCGATTAATGCGATTCTAAGGTGGGAAATTGAAAAAACTATTTGTTAATGTAATCTGTGCTTTTATTCCTTCTAAAAAATTAAGAGTTAAAATCAGAGAAAAACTCTTAAGGAATGTGGTTTTAGAAAAAATTGAACATATTGAGAGTATTCTTAGTTCTAACTTATATGCTATTAACAAAAACGCACAAGAAATTTTTAATAAGAACGATAAAATACCGGAAAGAATTAACAAAATAGAAAATATTCTTAATGCCAATACTAAAGCCTTAGAAACTTTGCTGAAAGACAATAATTATTACGATGTGAGCATGGGGGGGGGTAGCGTGTTCTCATTACGCAAAAGTTATATCACCACTCTTATTAGAACAAACTCTTGGGAGCATCACACCTTTGCTGTATTTAAAAAATATATAAATGAAGATACCGTGTATTTAGATATCGGAGGTCATGTCGGTATGACCTGTTTAATAGCAAAAGTTAATAATGCTAAGAAAATTCATGCCGTAGAAATTAACCCTGATAACATAGCAGTTTTTAAAGATAATATGCAAAGAAACTATGTGGATGTTTCTTTATATGAATACGCTATATTTAATAAAAATGATGAAACCGTATCTTTTGAAATATTTAAAAACCATTCGGTAACAGGAGCATCTAAAATTATTGATACTGATACTACTACTGCCGATAATAAAATTTTAATCAAAGTTAATACCATTACCCTGCCTACCCTATTAGAAAAACACAATATTTCACCAAATTTTATTAAAATAGATATTGAAGGAAGTGAACGTTTTATATTAAATGATTTATTCTCTTTAGAAATGTCAAACTTAAAAATTTATCTATCACTACATGTATCTTTTTGGGATAAGCCTACGCGTATACAAGCATGCCAAGATATTTTAAAGTTTTATGAAAAGTTTGATGTCTACCTTCATGAAAATATAGAAGAAAAATTACCATTAGAAACCTTAGAAATGATGATGTTAACAGAAGAAGAAACTCCTTCTTGGTCAGAGCATGGTGGTAATTTATTTACATTGCTGTTAGTAAGAAAATATTAATTTATTTTAAATTAACACCCTCATATGTCAAAATTTTTCGCTTTAAATCTGCGCCCCAAAGGTAGTTATGGATAGAGCCATTCTTAGCAATCACACGATGGCAAGGAATAAGGTAAGAAATTTTATTGTTAGCAATGGCTGTGGCAGTAGCACGGGTGTAGTTTCTATTACTATCAATGCCATCCACTGATTTTGCTAAATCTTCATAAGAAAGCACAGTTCCCTTGTCTATTTTTATCAAAGCCTGCCATACATCTATTTGAAATGGCGTGCCGATTAGCAGAATATTTTTAGAACTATTTGTGAATATTGTTTTACCTATATCTTTAAGGTCAGCACTCATAAAATCTATAGCCAAATTTTTAAAAGATTTTTTGGCGATATTTAACACTTCCTCTTTGCTATAATTATTAACGAATCCCAAATAGCAGATTTTATCATCCACCGTCATTATCAGCATTTCACCAAAAGGTGAGTCTTCAAACCCGTAATTAATTTTAAGTTCTTTCTGTTGATTGCAATAAATCTTCAGCATACTCTCCACCTTTATTCTTTTTTCTTAAACGCCTTAAAAGGATTTTTCCATTTAAAATCGCCGGTATATTTAGAACTAAATAACATCCCGATAATAATTCCCAAAATCAATCCACTAAGCGTTGCCGATAGCGTATGCGCTTTCAGCATAATGCGGGCAATCATGGTTAAAATGGTCAGCGGCAACAGATACATTAAGTTAATTGCTCCATAACGAATAGCTACAAAAGCCATGGCACTGGCAGCCATGGCAGAATGTCCACTCGGCATGTTATAGTTGCCTCCACTTGGGCGTTCGCCTAAACGAGTATCACCCACATGCACATCATTAAAAATCCGCTTTAAACCCTGCCCTAATACCGTTGTGGCAATCCCAACATAAACCGCCTGCACCATCCCGATTTTATCTGCCAAAAGAATCGGAATCGCAATTTGCGCTGCGGTGTTCACAAAACGTAAACCATCTTCCACTGCCATAACGTAAATGCTGTCGTTTTTCTCTCGGTTTTTATAATACTCCATATCGCTGGGATAAAAGGCTGAAACACAAAACAATATTACTAAAACACCTAAAATTATTTTGTTGAATTTAACTTGTTGAAGGGCGATTATTAAGAGTTTTTTCATTTTAAAACATCCAGTTTTGGTTGATAAAATTCGCTTTGCATCCCAAAAGCTCCCATAATGGTGTGGAAGATATTATCTTGGCTGTATGAGGAATCTTTAGCTAATTTTTTAGGGTCTATATTATGTTGTTGTATGAACTGCGGCGACATCCATACTAAAAACGGAATTTTCCTTTGCACATCAGGCGCAATCAAGTTCGGCATACCATGTAAATAGGTGTTGTTTTCGCCTAAAGACTCACCGTGGTCTGACATATAAATCATTACCGCCGGAATGTTTAGCCCCCGCAGTTGGCTAATTAGCTGCGACAATATATGGTCTGTATACAGAATAGTATTATCGTAAGCATTAACGAGGTCATCAGGAGTGCAGTTCTCTTTAATTTCTGTAGATTTACACACGGGGGCAAATTTTTCAAAGGAAGATGGATACTTTTTATAATAGGTTGGTCCATGGCTGGTGGATGTGTGCAACACGATAAAAACATTATTATGTTGAATATTATCCTTAATAAGGCTATTTAAATTATATAGCAGAATATCATCATAATCGTTATTTTTACAAGCCTCAGTAGTGCAGGATTGTTTTATATCACCTGCTTTTGCAAAGGAATCCACATCAATATGCGGTTCTCCCCAGTTGGTAGACCGCCAAAAAGTTTTAACATCGTGTCTTTTTAAGTAAGTGGGCAGTCTTTCATAATTTTTGCCACCCACTCCTGCGGATAGCATACAACCTACCCCTGCGGTGGTATAGGTAGCACAAGAAGTTGTATTTGGAAACACAACTAAATTTTTAATTTTTTCTAAATTAGGATTGGTATTTCTATTATAGCCATAAAGCGAGAAATTGCCTGCGCGTGCAGATTCTCCAATTACAAGAACTACTACGGTTTTTTCACCATCTTTAAAAATGGCATTTGGTAGTTGATATTCCTTTTTATCTTTCAACATCAGCGGAATTTTATAGCGCATGGCATTAATGCTGTATGAAAACGGCATGGATAAAGCTCCCAGCACTTTCAAGTTTTTATCTAACCACAACCAAGTTCTGGAATTAAGATACAAAATCCCCAGCAATAACACCAGCGGAATTAAGATTAAAGCCAGCATTTTTTTCCATGAAAATATCCGCACTATTTTTATTTTACACATTAAGTAAGAGGGTAGAACTCCAAGAAGCAACACATAAATAATTAGCTTATAACTCAGTAAATTAGCAGTTTCTTGTGGATTGGTATTAAAAACATTACCCATCATGGTTACATCCAGTATGGTATTATACTGAATTTCAAAATACAGTGCCACCGAGTTAGATATAAAAATTAATGCGACCACAGGCTTTGTGATATATGGAATGGCAGCAATTATCACCATGAAAACATAGGATAAAAACAATTCCACCAAAAGAATTTCCATAAGAATTACTTTACCATCAAGACTGGCAAAGTTCACATTCGCCACAATGTAAGCAAACAAAGGCTTGTAAAACAGCAATATATTTAATACCGCAAATATTAACGCGAAAATATATATATTAGCTTTAAAAAAATATTTTTTATTTTTCAAGAGTATCTCTTATAAAAAATGGACAGATTAGTAATCATAGATAAAGATTTACTTTTTAGCAAATTTATTTTAATAGAATAGCGATTATACCAGCTACCAGCATTACAAACATACCTACTAAAAGATTAAACTTTGTTTGAGTTTGTTTATCTAAATGGTTTATTTTATCTTCTAATCTATCAATTCGGCTACCTAAATTATCTATACGACTATTTAGTCTAGCCTCTAGTTTATCAATTTTGTTAGTTTGCTCAAAATCAAGTTTATTGATTTTATTATCTTGTTCTAAAGAAGTTTTATCTATTTTCTTATCCAGCTCTATAATTTTAGAGTTAAGAATTTCAACACTATGTTTGTTGCTATCCCCTAAAAATTCAGGCAATTCAATACTGGTTTTTTGAGCTAAATCCTCAGGAATACCTGCTTTTTTAAGATATTCAAATAATTTTACCGATATTGTGTTCATAATCTTACCACTAATTAAACTTAGTTAAGTATAACATTTTTTAAATATCCACCAAAGTTTTATTTTCTATGGTGATTTTTTTAGGAATACGGGATGAGATGCTGGTATCGTGGGTGGCTAAAATTATTGCCAAGTCCATTTGTGAAACTAAATCCAGCAACATTTCAAAAACCATTTGCGAGTTTTTAGTATCTAAGTTTCCCGTAGGTTCATCGGCAATAATAATTTTCGGATTAAACACCACCGCCCGAGCAATTGCCACCCGTTGCTGTTCGCCACCACTTAGTTGACTGGGATAGTTTTTTAACCTGTCCTTTAGTCCCATTTTTTCTAAAATATTTTCCGCCTTCTCTTTAGCGATATTTCTATCAATCCCTTGAATTAACAATGGAAACATCACATTTTCAAGGGCGGTAAAATCTTGCAATAAATTATGAAATTGAAACACAAAACCAATGCTGGCTCCTCTTAATTTTGTTTTATCCGCATCACTTAAAACAGATGTCGCAATGCCATCCACAAAAATTTCGCCACCACTTGGAATATCTAACATTCCTAATAGGTTTAACAGAGTGGTTTTACCGCTGCCCGAAGGACCAATCAAGCCCACCACTTCTTTCTTATGCAGAGCAAAATTAATGTCTTGCAGAATATCAAATTGAATATCGCCCTGAGTATAATTTTTAAATACGCCCTTAGCCTCTAATACCGCATTACTCATAGCGCAAGCCCTCTATGGGTTGAATCTTAGATGCCCTAAGTGCCGGATAAATGGAAGAAATAATCGCAAAAACCAATGAAATTATAATTACCAAAAATACTTGCATAGACTGCACATCACTAGGTAATTTCGATAAAAAATAAATTTCCTCAGCGAATAAATCTGCCCCCGTGAGCGTTTCTATAAAATGGCGAATACGTTCTATATTTAAACTAAATAATAAGCCAACAACCGTGCCGAAAAATGTGCCGATTACGCCAATTCTAATACCGATAAATAAAAACACCAGCGAGATAGATTTTTTAGATAATCCCATGGTTCGCAAAATAGCGATTTCCTTAGTTTTACTGCGCACCAGCATAATAAGCCCTGACACAATATTAAACGCCGCAATTAATATCACCAGCGACAAAATTAAAAACATCACATTGCGCTCAACATCAAGGGCATTCATAAGGTAATTATTGGTGGATTGCCAATCTTGAATATAGTTGATACTGCTGTTAAGCGCATAAATCTTTTGCGCCACCACCCGAGTATTCTGCGGATTAGTAATAAAAATATCTATCTTTTGAGCTTCCCCTGCCCCATAATTAAAAAAATCTTGCGCCACATTAAAAGGAATAATTGTGGTGCTGCTATCGTATTGATACATTCCTGTATCCAGTATGCCAACCACCTTAAACCCTGCAAACTTCGGCATGGATCCCAAAATTGTGGTGTAGCCACTGGCAGAAATTAATGTAATATTATCACCCACCCGAATTCCTAAATTGCGGGCAATAATTCTGCCAACCACTATCACCTGCTCACCCTGTTTAAACAAAGATAGGTCTTGATTTTTAAGAGATTTATAAAGGATATCTCGTTTAGATAGGTCGGTAAAAGTTAAGCCTTCCACCGAAACACCGCTGCTTTGGTTTTTTGCAGAAATCATTGCCTGAGATGATATGGCAGGAGCAATATTGGTAATTTCTTCAACTCTCCCAAGGGAGTCTATAATTTCTTGATAGTTAGAAACACGATTACCCGCCTCCACAATAAACATGTGTCCGCCCGCACCAATTAAATTACTGATAATTTCCTTACGAAAGCCATTCATAACCGACATTACAATAATTAAAACCGCCACACCCAAGGTAATACCAATCAACGAAAACCACGAGATAAACGCAATAAAGCTCTCTTTTCTTTTAGATTTTAAATACTTTTTGGCGATATCCCATTCTAAACGCATGACTTAACTCTTTAAGATTGTAATTAGCTTGTTGGTATCATTAATATCAATAGTTATTACCTCACCGGTGGCGCGATTTTTTAACTCCATAACTCTCCGTTCAAGCGACTTACTACCAATATTTATTTGATAAGGAAAGCCCAGCATATCGGCGGTCGCTAACTTGCTGCCTGCACCATCTTCTTTATTGTTATAAAGAACCTCAATACCTTGATTCAAAAGAATTTTGTAGATATTATCACAAGCACTAACAACATTTTCTTGGGTTCCAAGACTGGAAAGCATTACCAAAAACGGCGATACACTTTTATTCCAAATTATGCCCTTCTCGTCATGGCTGGCTTCAATTAAGCCGCCCACTAAGCGCGAAACACCAATGCCGTAAGAACCCATTTGCGGATTTATCAGCTTGCCATCGGCTCCTAAGATTTCTAACTTCATAGACTTAGAATACTTATCGCCAAAGGAAAAAATATGCCCAACCTCAATGCCACGCATGGATACAACCTTGTCTTTGTTGGCAACGTATTTGGCATCAGCCACATCATGTTTTTCATCCGTCGCCGCATAAAAAGAGGTATAAAGATTAAAAATATCTTCAATATCTTTGTCGTAATTTATCTCTTTATTATTAAAACTTAAGTCCAATATAGATTTATCGCAGAAGACTTCGGATTCCCCTGTGTTCGCCAAAATCATAAATTCGTGCGATAACTCTCCTCCTATGGCTCCATTGGCAGCCTGCATTGGAATCGCCTTAAGTCCCAGCGTATCAAAAATTTTTAAATACGATGCAAACATTTTTTTGTAGGAAATCACTGCCCCTTCAAACGTCATATCAAAGGAATAAGCGTCTTTCATTAAAAATTCACGACCTCGCATAACACCAAAGCGTGGACGAATTTCATCGCGAAACTTCCACTGAATTTGATATAAATTCATCGGGAAGTCTTTGTAAGACTTCACATTATCGCGCACCACCTGCGTAATTTGTTCTTCGTTCGTTGGTCCATACAGTAGTTCTTTACCGTGGCGGTCTTTAATGCGCAACATTTCTAAGCCATAGTCATCATAGCGTCCGCTCTCTTGCCATATTTCCGCCGATTGAATGGTCGGCATTAACACATTAATTGCACCACTTTTATTCATTTCATCTTTAATAATTTGCGAAATTTTATCAAGAACTTTAAGTCCCAAAGGCAACCAAATATAGATTCCGCTATAGGTTTGCCGAATTAGCCCACATTTAAGCATTAGCTGATGCGAAACAATGCTGGCATCCTTAGGATTTTCTTTTTGAATTGGTGCAAAATATTTTGAATATAACATGTTTTACTCTTGGATAGCTTTATTAATGGTATTAAAATTGATCTTTTTAGCTTTTTTGAAAGTGAAGTAAAGGTCTAAAAAATACCAAACTAACACAATAAAATACAAGGCAAAAATAATAACTATGAAAAAAACTAAGTTAAAAGATTCCGGATTCTCTGCCATAGCCGCATTCATACCCACCACTGCCATGGCTAAAAATATGACAAATATCCCTAAAAAGCAGAAGAGTTTTATTAGTCCCCGTGAAATATCACCCAAGTAAAATCTGTCCACCGCAAAAATTCCTAAGAATATTGATAGCAAAAAGGTTAAAATCGGATTTTTTAAAGGCAACAGCATTAAATTTTCCAGTTTTTCGTCATTTACGGTATCTAAATCTTGAGATAACCGCACTAAATCAGTATTGCTTAGCTTATTTTTCCACATATTAAGAAGAATTGATTTATTTTCTGTTTTCATTTTTAAACCCTTAGCTTAACATTTTAACAATAGTATTAAAATTAATATCCTTAGCTTTTCTTTGGGCAAAATACCAATCTAACAGATACCACACACCAAAAGTCATCCAGCCAAATAGTAGCTTTAAAATTCCTAAACCCACATCGCCGATATAAAATCTATCCACCGCAATGCCGCCTAAGAATAAGGATAATAAAAAGGTTAAAAGAGGATTTTTAAGCGGAATAAGTTGTAATGCCTCTATTTTGGTTTCACTAACACCATCTAAAAGTTTAGATACCGCCACCAGTTGTTCGTTTGTAAGTTTATCTTGCCAAGCCCCTAACAGCATTGCTTTTTTTGTGCTTTCCATAATTGCTCCTAAATTGCTAAATGAATTTTTATGATTGGTTTTTTGTCCAGTGAATCTTTAAATATTCTTCTGATGATTTTACGAATTTCCTCTTGAATAAGTTCAGGAGAACTATCTTCTAAGCCTGCCAATGTGGAATTTATTTTGGCATAAATTTTTTCCTCAGCTTCTTGAATTTCACTTTCCATTAGTAATCCTACAGTATCCAGCGCGAAATTGGTAATATCTTTGCGTTTATTAAGCGAAATGCTCAAAAATACTGCGCCTTCAAAAAACATTTTAGTGCGATTCTTTAAGAATTCTTCTTCATAACTAACGATACGACCGCCCTCATAGGTGAGCTTGCCAATTTCCACATTATCAATTACATGTGGAGTTCCGTTGAATAATTCTACCACCTCACCACAATGGAAAAAGTCAGATTCAAAACCCATGCTTCTTGCCAATTCCATTTGTCCTCTTAGATGTATTGCCTCGCCGTGCATTGGCAAGATATACTTTGGACGCACATAGTTATACATGGCGACAATTTCATCAATTTTAGCATGTCCGCTAACATGGATGTGATGGTCTTTAGTGGTATAATAGGTAATATTTCTATCGGCTAAAATATTATAATAGCGGAAAACCTTAGATTCATTACCCGGAATTACTTTAGAGGCAAAAATTACAATATCATCTCTTTGGAGCTTTTCCCGATATTCATCGCGCACTATAACGTTATACAGCACACTTCTATCTTCACCCTGCGAACCTGTGGCTAAAATAATCAGTTTATCTCTATCTATTTCTTTAGAGGCTTCTTCCGTGATAAAAAAGTTGGAATCCAAAAAACCGTGCTTAATACCAATATCGGCATAGGTATTCAGCGACCGTCCATACAGAACAATACGTTTTTTAAGTTCTTTCGCAATATCGGCAATAATGCGCACCCGCTCAAGGTTAGAAGAAAACATGCCAATCCATGTGGCACCTTTGGCAGAAGCAACAAGTTTTTTAAGCTCATCTTTAACTTCCGATTCCTCACCTGCCACCCCTGCTTCTAACACATTGGTAGATTCACAAACTAAATAATAAGCATTTTCATCCACCAATTTTTCTAAATTACCGGTTAAAACTCTATCGCTTGGTTTAGTTTTAAAATCGCCACTGTGAACGATTTTTCCCATAGAGGTGGTTATCACCAGCAGGCTACAATCTACGATGGAATGGTAAATCGGCACCCATTTCACCTTAAAGCTGCCAACGTCATATTCCTTATTGCTTTCTACAGCAATTAACTTAACTTTAGTGTCTAAATTAAATTCTTTAAGTTTAGATTTTATAAGATCCAACGTCCACGGCGTGGCATAAATTGGTGTATTTTCCAAATACGGCATTAAATAAGGTAAAGCTCCGATATGATCTTCATGACCGTGGGTAATTACAATGCCTGCAGGGGTTATGTTGTTATCGGTAAAAAAGGATATATCAGGAAAGAATGTATCCACAGAGATTGTGCGGGTATCTTTAAAGCCCATACCTAAATCTACCATTAAATATTCTTTATTGCCGCTGATTTCGTTCGTATAAACATAGCTGTTTAGTCCAATTTCTCCTAAGCCTCCAAGGGAGAAAAATGATACTTTGTTTTTATTTTCCATTTATTTTATCCATATTGTTATGTAAAATTACTTTTATGCCTTCAAAAATTATATTATTGTCGTGTCTTGGTTTGTGCGTTAAATCTTTTAAAATTAGCTTAGATAATCCACCTGTAATAAAAATATTATCGCAATTTGTTTCCATGATAGATTTACTGATAAGCGAATCAATGGTGCCGATGTAGCCCCAGTAAATTCCACTCTGCATAGCAGTAATGGTGTCGGTGCCAAGAGCTGAGGTGGTAGGCTTTATTTCTATAAGCGGCAAGGCTTCGGTGATAATGTTTAAAGACTTATAAATACTTGCCAGTCCCAGCGTGATGGCAACTTTATTCATGTAGCCGTTTTCATCCACATACTGCACCACCGTTGCCGTGCCAACATCTGCAATAATGCAAGGATTTTTCTTATGGTGGATAGCCCACTCGCTTTTGGCAATAATATCCATGCCAATGCTGGAAATTTCACGGTTTTCTGTTTTCAGGCTTAAGTTAAATGTGGAAGAATCTATAATCAACACCTTGGCTGAATAAGTGTTTTCTAAAAAAATTTTAAGTGGCTCGTTGTTAGCTTTTACCACCGAAGACACCACAAAAATTGCGTTTTTAAATTTGTGGTTGACAGCAAGATTTTTAATATCTTCAACATTTAAAGGTTTTGAGGCGATATAATCTTTGGCCGTAATTTGATTATTTTCAAATACAGCAAACTCAATAGTCGTGTTGCCAATATCAACCGCAATAAAATTATCTATTTGCAAATATTTTTTCCGTGTTTACTTTATATATTATAGGTAAAAATATAATAATTGGTAGTTATTTATTTTCATGTTTTATTTATTCTTAGTTTAACTTTCTTCTGCCTCCAGAATAAAATTGTTGAATAGGATAATAATCTGCTACTTTAGAATATTTAGCATAATTATGAATATCATTATCATTAATTAAAATAAATACATAATAGTTTGAATACTTAGCAGAATTATAAGACAATACATACTGTTGAAAATTATAGTCAGTTTTGCCATAAATAATATAATTAGAGTAATGACTTAAAGGAAATGCGTTCGCAAGTATGAAATACTTATACCCCTTATTATATGCTAATTCCGCAATGTATCCTTTACATTTATAATCAACTAATGGTAATTTATATGAAGAGCTTGAACAATATATATCATAAATTCTATCTGTAAAACTATTATCTAACCCGTATTCATCGGGCTGAAGATTATCTATATTGTAAGATATACAACCGCTTGTTAAACACATCAGAAAAAACATACCTATAAATTTTATTTTTTGCATTACTTTATTCTTAAATTAATATCTTCTAAACCAATAACAATCTTTAGTATTTATATCTCTAAAATAGTCATCATTATTTTCTTGTATAAGAATATATATGTTTTCAATCAAAGCAAACGCTGTGATTTCTTCAAAAGGCTTAAATTTCTGTAGACCATATCGATTGACAATGTTTAGCATTAATAAACTATTTGAAATATCTGAAAGTGGAATATCTTCAATATCATTATTTTCATTTTCTTGATTCTCTTTCACTAATTTTACAATTTCTTGTATATCTCTAATCGCTAAGGCTCGTTGATATGAAGTAGTATCATCTTGAAGATACTTTTTAACTCTTGCTAAATCAATCTCACACCTATTCATGACAGTCTTTACTAATTCGTAATCAACTTCATAAGCAAACGTTCCATAGTCCCCATGATAATAAGTAATTTCAACTATTGATGACTCTTTTGTGGTTTCACCTCTTCTTCTACCAGTTTCAGCAACACTACAACTTACTAAAAACAATAATAAACATCCTGCTAAAATTAAATATTTCATTTCCATATCCATAAACTATAAATCACATTTAATAAAGGTTTCCTATAGCAGACCTTTATTTTGTTTATTGGCAGTGGATTCCAGCCTACGCTGGAATGACGGGTGCCTCAAACCCAAAAACCTCGCCGGCAGTGATTATTTCTAGGTTGCTGCCCACTTCTAAAACTAAATAACCCTCTTGTGTTATATCGTTAAGTATGCCTGTTTTAATTGTATCGCCTAATTTAACCGTAATTTCTTTTTTGAAATTAAACAGATTATTTTTAAATTTTTTAACAACACTGGCATTGTCTGTTGTAAATTCTTGCAGATTAGCAAAAAAATTATTCTCCAAGTTGTCGGCAAAGGCTATGTTGCTGATTTTTTGTGAGGTAATATCAAGAAGTGAGGTCGTATTATATTTGCTCAGTTTAGGAGCATGCACTAAGTTAACGGCAATTCCGATAATAAGATAATCTTCTTTCTGTGGCGAGGATTCAATTTCAAGCAAAATTCCTGAGACTTTAGACCCAATATTATTGTTATCTTCCACCACAATAATATCATTCACCCATTTTGAAAGAATTTGGAGATTTCCCTGCTGTTCTGCGCAATAACAACTAATAGTTTCACGCACAGCGTTAGAGGTTAAAAGGCTAATTAAACCTACATCCTGCATCCTAAAATATTTATCTATTTTTAGCACTATGCTGATGTATAAATTCCCTACAGGAGATTGCCACACCACTCCTCTTTTGCCTACACCGCTAGTTTGGCTATTGGCAATAATAGAGAATTCATCCGGTAAGTTTTGAGTCCGTATTAATTGTTTAGCATGGGTATTGGTGCTGTCTATACTATCAAAAAAACATCTAAACATTATATTTACCTCATGCGGCGCAACTTACAATAAATAAACCACCACTTCTAAAAATCTTCCCAGCGGAACTAAGAATATAACGAACAAAATACTGAAAGCAAACAATGCACCTAAGGTAAATTTCGCTAAAAAATTACTTTTAGAAGCGTAAAAACTTATGGAATCATCTTCAAAAGAATCGAAATACATGATTTTTATTACTTTCAAGTAAAAATACATCATCACCACGGTTAATAAGGCTACCAAAGCACCAAGCAGATAAAACTTACTTAAAAATACCGAGTATAACACAAGAATTTTACCGAAAAATCCTGCAGTAATCGGCAAGCCGGCCATGGATACTAAAAACGTGCTTAGTATAAACGCTAAATACGGATAATTTTTAGATAGTCCTTTTAAATCATAAATACTTGTAATTGGTTGATTGTCTTTTTTAAGCATCATTAAAGTGCCAACAAAACCAATTAAAGCCACACCATAAGCAAGAGAGAAAATAATTAAATTTTTGATGGCAACCGTAGATGGCGATAAAGCCACCATCAACATATAAGACATGTTCGCAATGGAGCTGTAAGCAATAAAACTTTTAATATTAGTTTGGTAAATTGCCACAATGAATCCAATTAAAGCCGATACTATAATCAACAAAATAATAATCTGTTGCCATTGGTCTATAATGCCGCCAAACGGCTCCCATAAAATTCTGATGGTAATAAATAGAATACTGAATTTAGAAATTATAGATAACAGCAGTAGCACAAATTTATTTACACCCTTGTAAACATCGGGTGTCCACATATGGAATGGCACGAGGGATAACTTAAAGCCCACTCCTACTAAAATCATCACCAAGCCAATTAAAAGCACCCAGTTTTGCGCTCCACCACTTAGGCTGGTGCGAATTTCCGTGAAGTTTGTAAGCCCGGTATAACCATAAACCAAAGAAATTCCGTATAGTAAAAAAGCTGTTCCTAATACGCCTAAAAGGAAGTATTTAATACCGGCTTGGATAGATGGCACATCTTTTCTATCCATAAACATTAACACATAAGAACAAATTGTGGTTAGCTCTAAAGACACATAAAAAGCTATAAAGTCGTTAGCAGATAGCATCAATAAATTACCCACCAAAAAGAACAACATTACTACAATATATTCAAATTGGTTAATACCTCTGTCAATTAAATATACTCTGGCTAAAATCACAATTACTAAAAAGAAAAAGATTATTACCAGTTTAAACAGAAAGACTATGGGCGATATAATATAAAGGTTATGAAAAGTTTCCACATAAACATCACCAATAGCATATACCAAAATAAAAGAAAAGACTATGGCAATAATATTTAGTGAAGACAAACGATTGAACAATAAAATTTTTGTGCTGTTATCTGCTGCACGGGTAAATAACCCTACCAATAATATCAAAAATGCGACTATTATCAGATAAATTTCCGGTAGTGCTATAATAAAATTAGATGAACCAATATTAATCATTTATTAACCTTTTCTTGTTATTTAATTCCAAATTAAATCTTATATTTCATTCTTAATAATTATGCCGTTTTTAAAGTTTTCCATAAGGTTAGATACCGAGGCATGGATTACATCTAAAAACATATCCGGATAAATTCCCATAACTAAAATCACCAACACAATGATACTAAGTCCTGCAATTTCAACTAAATTTATATCTTTAAAAGACTTGGTATATTCATTTAAATTACCAAATACCACATAACGATTAAATCTTATAATTACAACGGCATTAATTAAAATTGCGAAACAGAATAATATTGCAAAAAATCTGTTGTTTTGGAAAATTCCCAGCAAAGATAAAAACTCACCAATAAAACCATTGGTAAAAGGCAGACCGATATTTGCCAAACCTATTAACACAATAAAGATGGAAAGTAGCGGCATATTAGATGCAATCCCCATGAAGTAATCTTTGTTGTTAGAATCAAGTCTGGTTTTCAGGTATACAATTATTAAAAACACCCCTGTGGTATAAACGGAATGGCTGATGGCTTGGAATAAGGCTCCCTCAATCCCCTGAGTATTGGCTGAAAATACTGCCGCCACAATTAAAGCCAAATGCGATAGCGAAAAATACGCAAATAATTTTTTCAGATTATTTTCCGTAAACGCAATGAATCCTGTGTAAAATAGGGTAATAATACTTAATATATATACAATAGTGGACGCATCAAACATTGCCAAAGGAAACATCGGCATAAGAATTCTAATCATTCCGTAGATACCGTATTTCATCAGCACACCCGATAAAATAATATTCAGAGCAATCGGAGCTGTATCATAGGCATCGGGCAACCAACTATGAAATGGAAACAATCCTGCTTTAATTGCCAGCGCAATAAATATAGCACTAAACAGATACACTTGTGTTTTATAATCAAAAGCAAAGGTATCAAAATACTGGATAGACGCACTTTTGGTTATGGAAACCATGGCGATAATGGCAATTATCATCAACATTGAACCGGCAATGGTATACATCATAAATTTGAATGTTGCATAAATTTTATTGCCGCTGCCGAAAACTCCCATCAAAAAGAATACAGGAATCATGGATGCTTCATAAAATACGTAGAACATAATTAAATCAAGCGAGGTAAAAGTTCCTACACTAAATCCTAAAATTGCAAGAAACGATACAGCATAAAGTTTCGCATGATTTTTAGGAATTTCTATAAATAAGAATACCATTAAAAATAGAAAACTGCTGAACACTAAAAATAGTAAAGAAATTCCATCAACACCAAGATAATAATTAAAATCTATGGACGGAATGAGAGCAACTTTTTCAACAAACTGATAATCCATATCGCCTTTGGCAAAACTAAACCAAACATACAAACTCAACATTAAATGGATTATGGCGGTCAATATGGTAATATATTTAACGCTTTTCGTAATTAATTCTTGCTCGCCTCTAATGGTTAGAATCACCAAAATTGCCAGCATTGGTAAAAAAATTAAAAAAGATAATATCGGCATTGAAAACATTATTTAATCCCCAATATAAAAAAACAATATGTTAAAATCAAAAATACTCCCAACACCATAATTACAGCGTAAAAGTTAATGAATCCTGTTTGTAAAAATGAAAATGTTCTTGATACCCTATACATAAAACCTGCTAAGGCATTCACTCCGTATTTATCGTAAGAGTTGTCATCAAATTTACCAAGTTTTCTTGAAAGTTTTAATGAAGGATTCACAATACAATACTCATAAATTTCATCAAAATAAAATTTATTTAACACCAAATTATAAACACTTGGAAAAGTTTTTTTCATTTTGCCTGAAAGACCTTTTTCTCTGATGTAAATTACATAAACTAAAAGGAATGCAATAAACGCCAAGCCCATGGTGATGTATTTTATGCTATGTTCAAGAGCTTCTTCAGGCATGGTTTTTACAGTAAAGAGACCATTGAATATAAAGGCTGAGGTTTCACCTACAAAGCTATCATATAAGAAGGTTCCGGTTAAAATAGATAAAACCGCAAGAGTTATCAGCACAAACAAAATTCCCACCGGACTTTCATGCACATGGATATGCTCCTTGTTGTAATTTTCTTTGCCATGGAAAACATTGATAATTAATCTGAGCGAATAGAAGGAGGTAAAAAATACCGCAATAATCGCGCTGTAATAGGCAAACATCACATAACCTGATTGTTCATCCATATAAAGGAAATTAAGAATGGCTTCTTTGGAATAAAATCCTGCAAAACCCGGCACACCAATTAATGCTAAAAATCCGATAATCATACAGATATAAGTAATAGGCATTTTGCGCCACAAATTACCCATTTTATTTATGTTCTGCTCACCGCCCATACCATGAATCACACTGCCTGCCCCTAAGAATAATAAGGCTTTAAAGAATGCGTGGGTAAACAAATGGAAAAAAGCCGCTGAAAATGCGCCTACACCGATGGCTAAAAACATATAGCCCAGTTGCGACATGGTGGAATAAGCAATAATCCGTTTAATATCTTTTTGCATACAAGCCACCAGCGCACCGTAAAGAGCGGTAATTCCTGCAAAAACTAAAATAATATTTCTTGCCATTGTGGATGCTTCATAAATCGGAGCTAACTTAATTATTAAGAAAACCCCTGCAGTTACCATGGTTGCCGCATGGAGAAGCGCAGAAACTGGAGTTGGTGCTTCCATGGCATCGGGTAACCAAATATGTAAAATTATTTGTGAAGACTTTGCAAATGCCGCCAACAGGAAGCAAACCGCGATAAAGTCGATATAGTTAATATCTATACCAAAAATATTGAAGTGCATCCAAGCCACGTTGCTGATGGCAGTGGCGTTAATATCTGCAAAATTCATACTGCCGATTAGTGCGAAAAGTGAAAAAGTTCCTAATAGAAAACCAACATCCGCAAATCTGTTTACTAAAAATGCTTTAGCCGAGGCTTTTTTCGGTGCTTCCTCTTTATACCAAAAAGCTATTAATAAGTAAGAACAGAAACTTATTAATTCCCAACCAATAAACATTTCAATTAAATTATTGGAAACCACCAAAAAAATCATGGAAAAGGTAAATAAGCTAAGGTAGGATTGGAATCTCGCAAGATTATCTTCCTTATTAATATAAAAGTAAGAATAAAAATGCACCATGAAAGAAATAAAGCCCACCACAAAAACCATGATTGCCACCAGTTTATCGAAAGTAAAACCGAAATTAACAATCAAATTACCAGAGATAAACCAATTTTGCGCCTCAATAACAATGGTAGTTTCACTCATTTTTATCATGCTTATTAAGAACCACAACGAAATCGCGGCAGAAAGCCCTGTGGCAGCAGTAGATAATAACCAAGCAAGAAAATTCAAAGAATTACTGTTTTCGGTTTTCGCATTAAAAATAGAAATTATACCTGCCACCAAAAAACCTAAAAACGGCAACGATACTATATACCAAATCATAATTCTATCCTCTTAAATTACTTAAATCATCCACAACTGTCGTGAATCTATTATTAAAATAAACCACGAGCGCCACAAGGGCGATGGCAATTTCCGCTGCTGACACTGTCAAAATAAATAACACAAAAACATGCCCTTTAAAATCATTCCAGTAGCTTGCAAAAATTATGAAATTAATATTAATCGCCAAAAAAATAACTTCCACCGACATAATTAAGGATATAATGCTTTTTCTGTTCAGAAATATACCAAAAACCCCGATTAAAAATACCAAGCCACTTAATATTAAGTAATGAAATACAGTAATTTCCATTATTTTATTCCTTTTTCAATTTCTACTTGAACAGCCTTTACAGAATTCTCACGGGAGCGAATATTTTGTAAGAACACATCTTGCCTTTGATTATTGGAAATTTCTTCTTTGCTTGCAATAATCACTGCCCCAATCATCGCCACGGTTAGAATTAATCCGGCAACCAAAAATAAATAGTAGTAATTATTAAAGAACAACTGTCCTAAATATGATACAGCGTCTTCCAGTTGCGCAAAGTTGCCATCCATAACCGTAGGATTAATTTCTGCAACGCCCTTAAACATAAATACAAATAGCTCTATGCCTAAAATTACCAACAAAACTAATGCAAAAACAGTGTATTTAGTGAAAAGTTTTCTTTTTTCCTGTGTGCGTAAGTTAATTAACATTACCACGAATAAGAACAGCACAGCCACCGCACCCACATACACGATAATTAAAACCATTGCCAAAAATTCGGCTTTTAATAACACAAAAATAGCGGCGGCATTAAAAAAAGCAAAAATTAACAGCAACACCGCATACACAGGATTACGGGCAATCACCACTCCTAATGAAGCTAACACCAACACGGTTCCAAATAAATAAAAAATTATTGTTTCTAACATTATCTTTCCACTTCTCTATTTTACTTATAAATTGCCAATTCTTGCATTTTGGCTTTCAGATAGTTCTCCCATCTTTCGCCATTAGCTAATAACTTTTCTTTGGTGTAGAATAATTCCTCACGAGTTTCCGTAGAAAATTCCACATTCGGAGTTTCCACAATGGCATCCACAGGACAAGCCTCTTCACACAAACCGCAATAAATACATTTAGACATATCTATATCGTAAGAAATTGTTCTTCTGCTGCCGTCGAATCTTTTTTCTGCCATAATTGTTATAGCTTGCGCCGGGCAAATTGCTTCACACAGTTTACAAGCAATACATCTTTCTTCACCGTTTTCGTATCTTCTTAAGGCATGCTCACCTTTAAAACGAAAACTTGCAGGCGATTTTTCATACGGATAATTAATGGTTACCGATTTTTTAAACAGTGCATATTTTGTAGTTAAAATAATCCCTTTCCAAATATCTATTAAAAGGAGAGACATTAAAAAGTCTGATATTCTTTCTTTTAGTCTATTGTTTTCCATCTTTTTTATTCTCCTAATAACTTGTAGGGATATAGTTAATTATTTTTAAGAATACGGCTAAGCATACAAAGAACAGCAAACTTAAAGGAATAAATACCTTCCAACCCAGTCTCATCAGTTGGTCGTATCTGTATCTTGGTAAAATACTCCGCAACTGAATCATTAACCATAAGCAAACAACTACTTTTAATACAAACCAAAAAAAACTTGGAATCATATTCAGCGGTGCAACATCAAACAACGGCAACCAGCCACCTAAAAACAGGATTGTAAAAAATGAAGACATTAAAATCATGTTGGCATATTCCGCCAAAAAGAATAAAGCAAAAATAAAGCCCGAATATTCCGTATGATAACCACTCACAATATCAGATTCCGCCTCAGGTAAGTCAAACGGATGGCGATTGGTTTCAGCAACAATAATAATAAAAAACAGAATCGCCATTGGAAACAATTTTATGAAATACCATAAATCTTGTTGTGCCAGCACAATTTTACTCATGTTTAGGCTACCTGTCAGTAAAACAACGCACACAATTACCACACCCATGGCAATTTCGTAGGAAATCATTTGCGATGAAGACCGAATAGCTCCTAAAAAAGCATACTGTGAATTACTCGCCCAGCCTGCCATAATTATACCGTAAACAGCCAAAGAGGACGTCGCTAAAAGATACAAAACACCCACATTAAGGTCGGCAAAAACTACGCCTGCTTCCACAGGAATTATAACCCATCCCAATAATGCCACCAAAAAAGTTATCACCGGAGCCAACACAAATACAGCTTTATTGGCATTAGCAGGGATAATCATTTCTTTAAGTAATAATTTAAAACCATCAAATAATGGTTGCAAAAGCCCCAAAGGACCCACCACGTTTGGTCCCTTCCGCAAAGCCACCAGACCATGGATTTTTCTTTCCAGCCAAGTAAGATACGCCACGCACATCATAATTACCAAAATAATTAAAACAGCTTTTATAAACACACTTACAAAGGGAATACCAGCCTCGGGCAATCCGACTAAGGCAAACAGCCAAGCGATAATTTCTTGTATCAGATTAGAAAGATATAGCAACATATTTATTTCTCTTTATTTTCCGTGTTATTTTTTCATAAATAATTTCGTGCATTCCGCCATTTTAACAGAATTTTTACTAATAATATCGGTAATATAATAGTTGTTGATTACAGATTTCACTTCGCCACCGGCATTAGGATTTTTAGCGATATTATCATCTTTAAATGAGGCAGGTGTAAATTCAGTGTTAAATCTAGGATTTACCTCTGCCAGCTGCTTACGCACATCTTCCAGCGTTTCCGCTTTTAAATCTACATCAACATATTCAGCAAATTTTCTAATAATTTTCCAACTTTCTTTAGATTCGCCCACACTTGGAGAGGCTTTATAAGACCGTTGCAATCTGCCTTCCACATTCACATAGGTGCCGTTTTGTTCTAACCATAAGTTAGACGGCAAAATTACATCAGCCCTGCCGGCTCCTTTATCACCATGGTGTCCTTGATAAACCACGAAAGTGTCTTTTGGAATACTATCAAAGTCAATATTATCCACATTATTAAGCCACAAGAATTTAATATTACGAGCTTTGGTAGCTTCCATAATGCTATTGGTGTTTATTTTTTTATCTTGAGATACAAAGCCTGCTTCCAACGCACTTAGTAGCCCTGTGGAAATATTCAGCACATTGTAGCCGTTGAAGTTTTTTTGAATCATGTTATATTTAACAGCCACAGCTTTAGCTAAATCTATAACTTCCTGCGCATTATTACCGATAAACGCACCCAACCCTAAAATAAGCATAGGTTTTTTAGCAGTCTTCAGCTTTTTAACCCATTCACCTTTGCCATCAAGAATATCTTTTAAAATACTAAGATTGCTACCAAGGTAATCATACTTATAATTACCATCGTATTTTTCACCAATTACAGCCATGTCAAAGCCGCCTTTTAAATATCTTTTACGCAGGCGTGCATTTAAAATTGGAGCCTCAATTCTTGGATTTGAACCCACAATTAAGCAACTATCAGCTTCTTCAATTCCTCTTATGGTCGTATTAAATAAATATGAACCTCTGTCTGTGGTATCAAAATTGACTCCCCCGCGACAATCAATGTTATCAGAACCAAGGGCATTAAAGAGATTTTTCGTAATAAACGCCGTTTCCACATCCACAAAATCACCCACAAGGGCAGCCATTTGACTACCTTGCAGAGTTTTTACTTTATCGGCAATTACTCTAAAAGCCTCATTCCATGACGCTTTACTAAGGCGAGAGCTTACCCGAATCATAGGTATATCTAGCCGTTGCACCCTAAGGGCATCTACAATATATCTTGATTTATCGCCAATCCAATTTTCGTTAATTTCGTCATTAATTTTTGGCATGATTCGCAATACTGCCAAGCCGGTAGCATCTACCTTAATGTTAGAACCCACTGCGTCCATAATATCTATAGTCTCAGTAGATATTAATTCCCACGGGCGGGCTTTATAAGCGTATTGCGCATTGGTTAAAGCTCCCACAGGGCAAACTTCTGCTAAATTTCCTGAAAGCTCGCTGGATATAGCCTTAGAGATAAACATACTGATTTCCGTATGATCGCCACGTCCCAGCGCACCTAGTTCCTGCACTCCTGCAATTTCCGTAGCAAAACGGCTGCAGCGGGTGCAAAGAATGCAACGGGTCATGTATGGAGCTATCAATGGACCGAAATCCTTTTGCTCCACCGCACGTTTCACCACATTAATTGTGCTATTATCTAAGCCATAGCGATAGGTTTGATCTTGTAAATCACATTCGCCGCCCTTATCGCAAATCGGGCAATCAAGGGGATGATTTATCAACAACATTTCCAAAACCATTTTTCGTGCGGCATGAATGGATTCGGTTTCGGTTTTAATTTCCATACCTTCAGAAACAGTGGTAGCGCAAGAAGGCACGAGCTTTCTTGAACCGGAAATTTCCACCATACACATTCTGCAACTACCTACCGATGGCAGTTTATCGTGATAACAGAATCTTGGTATGGATATTCCCAACTCATCGCAGGCTTGGATGATGGTTAATCCATCATTTACATCATGTTCTGTGCCATTAACAATAACTTTAGGCATAAAATATCCTCTTTATATTTGTAAACTTTGTTTTATATCTTCTTTGTAATGCTTTAAAAAACCTCGCACGGCAAACACAGTGGCGTCGTTCAATGCGCAAATAGTGGTGCCGAAGGTATCGTCCATAATGCGTTCAAGCAGGTCAACGTCTTTTGGAGTTGCTTCTTTATTCATAATGGCATTCATAATTTTAACCGCCGCCGCCGAGCCTTCACGACAAGGTGTGCATTGTCCGCAACTTTCGTGATTATAAAAAGCTACGATGTTTTTCATTGCCCGCAGAATTTCCACCGATTTATCAAAAACTATCACCGCCCCTGTTCCCAGTGAACTACCCACGGCTTTCATTCCTTCAAAATCCATGGTGAGTTTATCGCACAAAGCTGCTGGAATAATTGGCGTGGAAGATCCACCCGGGATTACCGCTAAAAAGTTATCCCAACCGCCGATTACACCACCGCAGTGAGTATCTATTAATTCTTTAAAACCAATCCCTAATTTTTCTTCCACCACGCACGGATTATTTACAAACCCTGAAATACAAAATAATTTTGTGCCTGCCGCCTCGGCTACGCCCATGGATTTATACCATTCGGCTCCTCTTCTTAAGATGGTTGGCACCACCGCAATGGTTTCAATATTATTAATTACCGTTGGATTGGCGTAAAGTCCGCTCACCGCAGGAAAAGGAGGTTTTATTCTTGGAAAGCCTTTACGACCTTCTAAACTTTCCAGCAATGCAGTTTCTTCACCGCAAATATATGCGCCTGCACCGAAGTGAATGTAAATATCTAGGTCATACATTCCCAAGCAATTTTTACCGAGTAATTTCGCTTTATAAGCGTCATCAATGGCTTTTTGCAGGGCGCGCGTTTCTTGAATAAATTCACCACGAATGTAAATGTAGCACACTTTAGCCTCAATGGCGTAGGAAGATATAATCGCGCCCTCCACGATTTTATAAGGTTCGTGGCGGATAATTTCTCTATCTTTACAAGTCCCCGGTTCGCCCTCATCGCCATTAATTACCAAATATTTCGGACGAGGATCTTTTTTATTAATGAAAGACCATTTCATACCTGTAGGAAAACCTGCACCACCGCGACCTTTCAGTTGCGAATTTTTTATTTCACCGATAATGTAATCGGCTCCCTTCTCTAAAATTTCTTTTAAATCTTTAAAATCGCCCAAAGATTTAGCTACTTCAAAACTAACCCCTTGCGACCCATATAAATTATTAAAAACTCTATCGTTTTTTTCTAACATTAATTAACCTCAGTTAAAGATTTTCTAACAATAAATTTTTCCTCTAATGGCTTGCCTGCTTTCAAGTCGGCAACCTGTTTTGCGAGACTTTCTTTAGATACTTCTTCCACAAAAACATCATTAATTTTTACGGCAATAGCGTTAGAGCAAGCCCCAAGGCATTCCACTTTTTTAACACTAAATAAGCCATCGCTGGAGACATCTTGGTCTGCTGTGCCTGTAATTTCTTTAGCATAAGCATGAATTTCATCGCTGCCTTTCATACAACACACTACGGAATTACAAGTTTGTATCAAATACTTACCGGTAGGCTTTAAATTATACATGGAGTAAAAATTTGCCACCTCTGCCACCGACATAGGTGCCACACTTAAATATTCTGCCACATAAGCAATGACAGTATCTGTTAAAAATCCACCGTTTTGATTCTGCGCCATGGTTAAAAGTGGCATAATTGCGCTGAATCTTTTACT
>JAISPM010000127.1 GCA_031274895.1 Alphaproteobacteria bacterium | reverse complement strand
TCACCAATAATCAAAATATCGCCATGGCGCATTTTGGCACGCTTGGATATGTGCTATCAGCAGGCATTGGTAAAATATTCGGCGGAAAATCAGCCTCAACAGAAAGTCTTAACCTGCCTAAAAATTTAGGATTTTTACGAGACAGCACCGTGATGATTGCCCTTACCATGGGGATTTTATATATTATCGTGGCAATTGCGGCAGGTTCTACTTTCGTAGAAAGCACCTTGAGCAATGGGCAAAACTACATTGTGTTCGCCATTATGCAAGGTATTACTTTCTCGGCAGGTATTTACATTATTTTAGCAGGTGTTCGCTTATTATTGGCAGAAATTGTCCCTGCATTTAAAGGAATTTCTGAAAAAATCGTGAAAGATGCTAAACCGGCATTAGATTGTCCAGTCGTGTTCACCTACTCACCAAATGCGGTAATTATCGGCTTTATTTTCAGCTTCCTTGGCGGATTAATTGGATTATTTATTCTTGGGCTATTAAGCTGGACTTTAATTCTGCCCGGCGTTGTGCCACACTTCTTTACAGGAGCCACCGCCGCAGTATTTGGTAATGCCACAGGCGGCAGACGCGGAGCTATGCTGGGCGCATTAGCTAACGGACTTTTAATTACCTTCCTACCAATTGCCCTACTGCCTGTGCTTGGAGATTTCGGCTTCGCCAATACTACTTTTTCAGATTCCGACTTTGCCGTGGTAGGAATTATTTTAGGACTTATTAACGGAATTATTCATTAAACATAATACAACTAAGATACTTGCTAAAACTATAATAATATATTACAATAATTTTATAATCAGTAGGTATGAATATGAAAACTAATGCAGTAAAAATAAGTAGTAAAAATCTTAGCATTTTACAAGAAATAGCTGATTCTCAAAATAATACTATTGAATTTGTTGCAAACGAAACCATAGAAAATTATTATGAAGATCTTCGTCAATGGCGCATTGCAAAAATTAAAAAAGCGATAGAACAGATAGATAACGGGCAAACTGTTTCTCATGAAGAGATGCAAGCAATATTTAACAAATATAAAAACAAGAATAAATAATGCAAATTGTTTATTCAGATGATTTTAAGCAAACAACTATAGAAATAGGCGATTATTTAGAAGAATATTTCCCTAAGCATATAGAATCAACCTTTGTAGAAATAGAAAGAGTAATTAATCTTATACTCGAAAATCCTTTTATTGGCAAGGTAGGAATTATAGAAAACACTCGTGAGTTGTTTCTTGCAAAACTTCCCTATTTTATAGTTTATAGAATTAAAGAGGATGAGCTTCATATTTTAAATATTATCCATACATCCAGAAAATATCCTTAAAAGTTTGTCTTAAAACATATACCCTATTTTAGCATTGATAGAAAAGCCATTTCTAACGCCCATATAATACTTACCACCTACACCAACGTTATAGCTGTAGGCTTCTTTAAATCTTGCCGCTTGTCGCGAGAATGATTGGTCGTAGCCTGCCTCTATCACATTGGTGGCTCCTTTTATTACAGGAGAATCGAGTGCTGTATTTAGGGCTGGGTTAGATGTGGTGGCATTGGCTTCGCCTGCTAATTCTTGCTCGTAAGCGTAGCCTAAGTATGCACCTACATATTTAGCACGAAGTCCTGCCACTGCTCTTGAGGACAGAATATTACCAAACTGAATCCTTTCATTAGAATCTAAAACCACACTGCTGCCCTGCTGTGCTGTTGCTAAATAATTAGCATATTCGTTCATACTAAAAGCACCCATGGTTTGCACTAAGCCAATTCCTGCGTGTCCGCCGTAGTATAAAGATGCTATATTATACTTAGCATCTGGTGAATAATCGGCTTTATAGTCAGTATTCGCATAACCTGCTCTAATTGAACCATCGAAATATAAAAAGTTGAAAGACATTCTACCAAGGAACCCTAAGCCTGCATAGGCATTGCTGCCATCTCCCTTGACTATAGAATCCTCAAATTCATTGTAGGTATTATGTTTGCCGCCACCTGCTTCTAAAAAGGCTCCAAAGGAGTTATTATCTATTTTACTGCCTGCTCCCAGTATAAATGAACCACTTTGCACATTCACATATGAGCCGCTGTTTAACTTTATAGACTGAACACCAAGGCTTGAAAACATGCCGTTAGAATATTCTTGTAGTGATGATTCTAATGAGTTTATAGCATTATCTGCAACTAAATCGGCTCCTTGAATTAGCACGCCGATGGAAGATATTCTACTTTCCGACAATGCCTTACTTTCAGGGTTTAAACGACCACCATCGCAGTTCTCGGTGCAGCCAACAACGTCATTTTTTATTTGGGCATAGAGATTATTGTTGTCTATCAGCATTTCCCAGTCGTAAATTATGGTTGCGCCTGAACGCATTTTGCCGCCGGCTTGGTTAAGCGAGCTACCTGTCATATTAGATACCAACCAAATTTTATCTCCTGCCTTTAATGCGCTGTTGTCTTTTAGATACAACCCAATCACAGTATTATCCATATCTATGGCGGAATCTGTGGCAGCAAGCATAGGGATATTTAAATTTAAACCGTCTGTGTAAAAGTTATAGTTATCAAAGCCGCTTGCAGAAAGGACGCTAATATTTGTGAACAAATTCAAGGTATTGCCTGAAACCTCTCCGCTTTCAGAATAACCGCCGTATATTGAGGCTTGCGATAAATCCACATCCCCCGAGATATTTACAGTATTATCAATTGTTATAGCAGACGGTGAATAACCTCCATATATATTGCCAATAACGCTTCCCCCCACTATACTTACTGTATTGTTGTTTACTTTAAAATCGGCACTGTCCACAGTTGTAAAGCTACCGTAGATATTTCCTTCAATAGTGCTGTTTTCTATGGATACACTGTTGCCTGAACCTTCTCTGCCATCATGAGCTCCTGCTATGGTAGCTCCTACAAAGGTAGAATTTTTTATTTCTACGCTATTGTTAGTTGTTACACTTACTGCTATATTGGGTGATGTATTATCTGAACCATCTACGCCATAGATTGTAGTAGTGGTAGTGCTGGAAGTAAGATCGCTTAAATAAACAGAGTTAGAAATAAAAATTCTATTTGCATAGTCAGTATTATAAACTCTATTATATCCACCATATACAGTAGCAATCGCTCCTGATTTTATAATAACCTTATTATTAATTACCTCACCTGAACCTACACCACCAACAATATCTTTTATATAAGTATTATTAGAAGTTTCGTTTATATTCACAGTGTTATTAGAAGAATTATATGTATCACCGGGATTTTTTACATATCCTCCGGCTATTATTCCAATATTTTGTAATCCGGATGCATAAATATTTACAGTATTACCAGTAACGTCTGATTTATTCAGCGGCAAGGCTCCATAAATATTAAAATTACCAATATTCAAATTATTTGTGGTAAAATTAACAGTATTGTCTTTTGAAGTATCAGTCCCATTCCCTACAATATCTTCCGTAGGATTTTTGGATATATAGATAGTCCTGCCTGCAAAGGCTTGTGATGCAAACAACAAAAATAACAAAACCAGATAAAGTTTTTTCATGATAAACCTTGTAATATTTTATAATACGCTAGCATAACATCGGGGGGGGGTTGGCAAGTTTATTTTGGAATATAGCAATTTTATTGCGCAAAAATTACGAATAAAAAAAATTTATTTATGTTATAATGGATTTATAGTCGTATTTTAAAGTGAGTTATTAATGATTTTTCCTGTGTCTAAAGTAGTATTTCAATCGCCATATAGTGTAAAAAAGAACACGCAATCCCTTATGGAAGTTATAGAAAATGAAGATTTTAAAGGAGTTGTCAATTACAAGAATCTTAACATGAACAAAATATTAAACGATAACTTTGTGTTTAGTGCGGCATCTAATGAATCTTCAATTATAAATATAAAAGGCAACAATATATTTTCACCGATAATCAAGGGAAAAATTGCTTCCAGCGGACACGAATCCATAATCAGCATGAAAATGTATTTAGCAAAATCTTTAAAAATATTTCTGGCAACTTTCTTTATAATGTTTTGTTTAATATTAGGGTTTAACCTAGGAATTAACTATGATAATTTGACTGTCGATTATATTATTGAAATATTGATGATTATAGGCGCAGCCCTAATTTTTCACCTATTACTGGTTTATTTCTTTTTTTATAAAGAAGCGAAACGGAATACCCTGTT
>JAISPM010000121.1 GCA_031274895.1 Alphaproteobacteria bacterium | reverse complement strand
TTAATATTATTATTGCTCAGGCTTTTTGGCACCAGCACCACAATATCTTGGTTGGCAACAATATTTAAAGTAGTCTCACGACCATTGTAAATAGGAACCTGCCGAATGATATCACCTTTGTAATAAATTACTCTGCGTTCAAAGGTGCGATACACCCAATCTACTAACTTTCTGGTTTCAATTTTACGCTCACCTTCACTGTTGGCTCCAATTACAACTCCGGTTATTCTAAAGGTATCGTCTTTAATGCTACTAAATATTAGAGAATATTTTGAATCGTCAACATGTCCGGTTTTAAGCCCATCAACCACAACACCATTAGCAAAAGTAAGAGTTAAAAGGGGATTACGATTTTTTTGCGTAATACCGTTAAAGGTGAATTCAGGAATGGCAAAATAATGATAATACTCAGGAAAATCTTGCATTAATCTATGGGTTAGCGTGTATAAATCGGCGGCCGTGCTATAGTGGTTTTTATTATAAATGCCGTCAACATTTTGAAAGTTGGTATTATTTAAGCCCAACTCATGAGCCATTTTATTCATTTCTCCAAGAAACTCTTTCTCGGTGCCGACAATAAGTTCTGACATTACGATGGAAGCATCATTACCTGATACTACAATAATTCCCTTGATTAAATCGTCCACCGAAACATGCTGTCCATTCCTTAAAAACATGGTGGATCCGCCGGTGGTATAATTACCCTTTTTAAAGGCATTATCACTAACGATTGCCATGGTATCTAAAGAAATTAAGCCTTTTTTAAGGCTATCAAAAATAATATAGATAGTCATTAATTTAGTAAGCGAGGCAGGCGAAATAATTTGCTCGGGATTTTTCTGAAATAAAACCATACCTGTTTCAGGATGAACGACAATGGCTGTTTTTGCTTTAATTTCATAGCTGGGAATTATAGCATGCAATGCCGACATAAAAACAAAAAAACATAACAAAAATATTGGGAAAATTCTAAACATAGCCAAATAATTAACTTCTAAAAAAAATTGATAATGTTTTTATTATAGCATAAAAGTAGATTTTGTCGCAATGAAAAAAAGATGGAGTAGCGGTTTCACTACTCCATGAGGCTAAGGAATTATCAATTTTTATTTATTTAATTTTTTATTTATTTTATTGTTCCACAATAACTCTGGAGTTAGTATATCCTAATTTTACTAGGTTATTTTTAATTTTTATAGCGTCATCAATGCTGCCGTAAGGTCCTACTCTTAGTCTTAGAATATCTTTACCGTTCACATCAACTTTTTGTAAACTTACTACACCAACTGAACTAAGCGAGCCAACTTGTTTTTTAATGTTTTCGTTGTTATCGCTGTAAGCACCGATTTGAACGAATACGCCTCTTGGAGTGTAAGACTTAACATCACTTGGTTCAATTAAGCTAATGGTTTTCATAGATTTGCTATCTGAAGATTTTAAAATTTCTTCTTTATCTACGATACCTAGGTCGCCACTTTCAATGGAAGCATTGCTAACACTACCACTTGGAGTATCAGTAGCTACTGCAACATCAGGGCTAACATCTACAGATACAGGAGCAGCCACAACCGGGGCAACAGGTGCTTCAACTACTACCGGAGCTACCACCGATTGTGATGCCACTGGTGCAACGGCATTAGCCGCTGCTGCATCTACAGCAGCATTTTTTTGCATGTTAATTTTATTTAACTCGATCGCAGCTTCTTTAGAGATGTCTGCCAAAAGTCTAATTCTAACATTAGCAGTGCCTTGATTTTCGAAACCTAATATTTCAGCACCTTTTTTAGAGATATCAATGTTTCTGTATTTAGAAAAAGGTCCTCTGTCATTAACTCTTAGGATAACTTTTTTACCGTTTTCTACATTGGTTACTTCAACAAAAGAAGGTAGTGGTAAAGTTGGATGAGCTGCAGTTAGCTCGTTCATATCGTATAGTTCACCATTGGCGGTTTTTTTACCGTGGAATTGTTCACCATACCAAGAAGCAATCCCAATTATATCGTAGTCATCAACCACTTTTGGTTCGTATTTAACACCGTTTACTTCGTAAGCATTTCCTACTTTTACATAAGGAGTAGCTTGCGGAGCATCGGCAACACCTTCAACTTTAGTTATTGGTTTAAATTGCGCTGCATATCCTGCAGTAGATATTAAAGATACGGCAAGAGTAGATACAAAGATTTTTTTATAGTTTCTAGTCATAGTGATTATTCCTTATTTAATTATTATTTATTAATTATGAAATTAACTAAGTTTTAAACTTTCATTAACTTCTTATTAAGGAGTATAAAGACAAATGGTTAATAAAAAGTTAATATATTCACAATGGTAAATAAAAAATTAATATATTGGAGCGGGTGCAGACCTAGGATTTCTCTTGTTTTTATAGAAATTAGTAAATTTTTCGTAAAAAAAATTAAAAAATATTTACAAATTTATTAACTATTTTTATTAATATTTAGAAATTTTTTATTAATAAGTAGGATAGATTCGTGTATATGAAATCTAACAACTCCAGCAAAACCAAGGATTAATGTAAAATATGATACGAATCGATTTATTAATAAATTTTATTAACTTTTATAAATAAATGATTTAT
>JAISPM010000125.1 GCA_031274895.1 Alphaproteobacteria bacterium | reverse complement strand
TACCACTAATGGTAATATAACCAGCAGAAGAATCACAGGGGTAGGCTCCAATAATATTGGTAGTAGTCGTTTTAATGTGGAAAATCCTAATACGAATCAACAGGTTAATACTTTTGATTCGGGAATTCCTATTGATATGGGAAGTATGCAACTTCAGCAGGATAATCAAAATTTTCCTCGGGGACAAGTTAGTTCAAATGTGTTGCAGCCGCAGCAAGTGCCTTCAGCGCAAACCAGAGCGAACCGAGATTTTCGTAATGTTTATAATCCAAGAGAAATTGTGCAGAGACCACAAGTGCGGTATCCGGCGTTTCTTTTATTTGCCAACGATGTTATTTGCACCACCGAAAGAGGTATTAGTGATGGTATGATTTTCTATACCCCTCACGGCACCTACAGATTAAGAGGGAATTTAATAACCTCTAATAATGATACTTTCATGATTTCAGGCAACAAAATTTGGCTTGATAATATGATATATTTCTTTAATGATCAAGGCGTAATTCTAAATAATAAACTCTACAATTTTACCGATAACGTAATGTATCGCGAAGGTATTCGTTATACATTAGAAGGTAGTGTGGTAACTGCAGAAGGTCCTGCCGGAAACAGACGTTGTATTACTTCGGACCTTGTCAGCCTCCAATAAAAAAATCCCAGCCTAAATTCCCCTTCTTTGAGAAGGGGTGGCTTGCGTAGCAAGACGGGGTAGTGGAATCAACTTAAATAACTAAATCTTAAAAATCCCACAATCTTTAACTATAACAACATTATAAGCCTTAGCGACCATGGTGATGGCATATTTCAGTTTGGTTTTGGAATATTTTGAGCTATCTGTCAAGACCAAGCTATGAAAACCATCTTTATCCTTATAAAAATAAGCAACTTTTTCACCTATATCTAAAAGGCTGGAAACAATCTCACCAAGGAAATCTCTGTAGTTATCGGAATCGGGCGCAGCCAAAGGAATCGTATTGGAATTACCCAATTTAAATGAATATTTATTAGTAATTGATGAAGCATCTGATAAATCTAAGGAGTCGGCAAAAAATACCAAAGTTTTATGTGCCAAAAAAACTTCCACAAAAGCTGAGCTTAAATCGATGTTTTTAATGCCAATATTCCCATCATCAAAATTTTCAAGATTAGTTAGATATTTTGCGGTAAAAACCACACTTTTAGTGCTGGTTTCTGAAATGTTTCTAATTTCTAAATAACGAATATCTTCTTCTGAAATAAATTTTTTTATGGAAGAAATATCTGTCCACATGGTCTATCCTTGGTTTAGCATTGCACTCAATTATTTTATTTAAATTTATCACTTTTGTAAATAAATATTGATATCTCTAATATTTTAGTATATCATACTAAGGTATTGTATTTTAAATTATCATGCAGTCGGTTTTATAAATTAGATTATATATTGTTGAGTTATGAAAATATTAAAATTGTTATTTGCGCTAGCAATCTTCTCTTTTATAGTTGTTGATTCCTCGAGTTTGTTCGCAGCCGATGAACCATCCACTGCTGCAACTCCTGACGCCACAAGTTATGCAGGGACCGGAATGTATGATGATGGTGTTGTCATAGATGAGGCTCCGCAAAGAAAGAGCTTTATCAGAAGATTAATGTTTTGGAAAAAAGATACTACTACAGATACTACATCAGGACTCCCTACCGATACTACTACCACTATAGATACTAATGTAGACGATATAACAATATCCGAAGAAGATATGGATCCTGCGCTTGCCCGCGAAAGAAGAAAGCCTTTAGAAATAAGAGTCCGTGATAAATACGGCATTAAAGTAGATACTTTTAGGCTTTTTGAAGCTAATCTTAAGGTTTTAAATCAAGATGCTCTTAATAAAGATACTGAATTTGTTATGCCGCTGGACGATTTAGAAAGAGAAATGTATGTTGAAGAATTTTACGACAGACGCGCTCCAATCGTAATGTCTCGTTTAGATTTAAAACAAAGCGTTGATATTTATATGGGCGAGCATTTTTCAGATTTCCAACAAATGGCGCGTGTAAAAGTTATTTTTAGAGATGTGCCTGTTGAAGAAATAAAAGGCTACGGTGCTTATATCGGTGCTAACCTTATTGTTATGAAAAGATTCTTTGAACCAACCATTGGGCAGTTTGTTTACGATATAGTATTTTTAAATGGTGATGTGGATAACAAAGCCTTACCTTGGTTTAGAAACGAAGACGAAGCAGAAAATTTAAGCACAACGTTAAAAGCCTTAAATGTTACGAATCTAAATGATTATATGAATATTATTACTCATAATATGTTGAATCCAAACAGAAGCATATCGCAAAGACTTAATGAAAACTATCAGGTTGAGCAAGATAAACAACTAGAGGCAACATCAGCCGCTGAAGAGGAAGCCAGATCTGTGGATTCTTTCCAAAATCAACAAAGATTAGCTGAATTAGCACAAAGAGCTAATGAAGCACAAACACGGTCAGGGTTATTGCCAAGTGATGCGGCAAATTTCAGTGAGTTTTTGCTGACTGATATGACTGAGGAAGAACTTTTTGAATTGCAAAGAGCTTTGGTAACCTTTAGAGTAAATGCGGTAGTTGGATTGTGGGAAGATGTTATTACAGGAGATGTGGTTGAAATTAGAGTTTTACCTAAAACTGCCACTCGCACACAGTTAACCTACGCCGCCTATTCCATATTGGGTGCTGATTTAGATACTATTGTTAGATTTACCACCAATAGCACCACTGCAGCACAGCAAATACAGCAAACTGTAGATGCCAACGGCACAGTTATTGAGAATGTGGTTAGTAATGCTGATGCTGTAAATTTAGAGGCTAATCCTTTTGCTGCTGATAACGCTGTTAATAACTTATCTGCCGACGATAACGCTCCTACCACATCTTTAGATGGTTTTACGGATATGATGATTAATAAAGGTTTATCTTGGTTATCTCGGGATATTAAAATGGAATTTTCTGCTACCAGTGGTTCAGGATTTTTTATGGATAACGAAAAAATGATTAATGATGCCATTGTATATTTCCATCCTGCTAAAGGACTAATTGTGGTGGCTTTACCGAATAGAGAATTTAGATACTATAAGCCAATAGTTCCTGATATGTATCCTGCTTTGGAAGAATCTTTATATAACAGTAGAAATGTTGTGGCTACTAATGTTGACCAAGACAATCTTGCAAGATTCCAAAATGAGTTAGACTCAACTCCGGGAACTACTAATTACTTCTTATATCCGGGTGTAACCCTAGGCGTAATTTCTGTTTTCTTGTTATTGTTTATCTAGAAAATTATAAATTCCCCTTCGCTTAGGCGTTGTGGGTGGACACCGTGGGTGGACGGGGTAGTGGTCTTTACCTTACTTCATTAAAAAGTTGTGCAACATGAAAAGAATATTAATTGCAAACGGAAGTTTTTCAAGTTTGGTTTTAGCGAGTAGTTTAAAAGATAAACTACAGGAAAACGATAATAATTTCTTCTTAGGCTATTTTAAAAATGCTAATCCTGAAAAATCTCAAACTCTATTTACTTTTTTTAATTACCTAATTAAAACGAGCAAAAATCTTAACTTTTTTGATTATAAAAGTGGGTTGCAATTTAATTTTCAAAAACTTGATTCTGACTTAGAGCAAGCAGATATTGACGAGGTTTATATCCCAATAAACAGTCGCACAAAGCAAATTTATAAATCTTTTAAAAAGCATTATCCTGCCGCCGCCTTTATTTTTTATGAAGAGGGGCTGATGTCTTACGTTAAGGTTCTGCTGGATATCCCCTTAAGAAGAATCATGCGGGAAACTCAAAACTATTATATTTTTTACCACGAAAAATTAAAGAATCTGCTGAGTAATAGCTTTCCTGCTATTAGTTTTCAAACCATACCTAAGGCTAACCTGTTAGAAAACATTACAACTATCCAAAAAAATTTAGCGCAATTGGAGAGTGGGGCAGAAGAAGGTGCTGTTGCTTCGCTACAATCTTCTCAAAGTAAAAAATACGCCTTAGTTTTACCGCAGTATTATTTTGAAAATAATGTCCGTAAAACCAATAAAATCATTGAGATGTATGCGCAAAATATCCAAAAACTGATTGCAGATGGTTATACAATTATTTTTAAAGACCATCCGAAAGCAAAACTTAAATACTCAACCTCTCTAATTAGTTGTTTTAATCCTAAAGACTTCCTGTTATTTGAAAATATTATGGGCGGAGAACATAACCAAGAATACTCAAAAATGCTGCAAATATTGCCGGTGGAAGTTATTACCAATAAAATAAAAATTGATACAGTGTTTTCGGTTTACTCTACCTCATTATTTACTTTTCCTTACCTTTTTAATATCCCAGCCAAAACCGATGATGCAATGCTTGATAATCGCAGAAATATATGTTCACTTTAGCCACCTCTCCGTGCATTAAGAGTAAAAAACACTCTCAGTGCTTGCAATAATCAGCAGAACATACTACATACAAATAATATACTTTTAAAAATTATAATAATAATGCTAAAATTGATTCATAAATACAAATAACATGGAGTTTTCATGAGTGCTTTTAATTTTAAATATCAAAAACCGATAGTGGTGTCGGAAATTGGTTGCAACCACATGGGTAATTTTGAAATTGCCAAGGAGCTTATCAAATTATCTAAAGATGCCGGGGCAGATGTGGCGAAGTTTCAAAAACGCAATAATAAAGAATTGCTGACCCCTGAACAATACAACGCTCCGCATCCGAATCCTGCCAATTCCTACGGCAGCACCTATGGCGAGCATCGGGAATTTTTAGAATTTACTGCCGCCCAACATGCTGAGTTAAAAAAATATGCGGAAAGCATTGGAATTAAATACATGACTTCCGTGTGGGATACCACATCTGCCCGTGAAATAGTGGCGTTGAATCCTGAATTTATTAAGGTTCCTTCGGCTTGTAATTCGCATTTTGAAATGCTGAAAATTTTACGCGATGATTACAAAGGCGATGTGCATATTTCCTTCGGCATGACCTATAATGCCGAGCAGGAAGAAATCATTAAGTTTTTTGAAGAAACCGGGCAGGCTAAATCTCGCCTCGTAATATACGCTTGCACCTCAGGATATCCGGTGCCTTTTGAAGATATCTGCCTGCTGGAAATTAATAACCTTTATGCGCGCTATGGCGATAGAGTGAAACACATTTCTTTCTCGGGACATCATTTAGGTATTGCGGTAGATGTGGCGGCGTATACGCTGGGAGCGGTTTACGTTGAAAGGCATTTTACCAAAGACAGAACGTGGAAAGGCACCGACCATGCGGCTTCATTAGAATTCGCAGGCTTGCAAAAATTATGTCGCGATTTAAATGCGGTTTACAAGGCTTTAACTTTTAAGCAAAAAGAAATCCTTGAAATTGAGCAAGTGCAAAGAGATAAACTAAAATATAGAAAACAGTAATCCATAAATCCCCTCTATGGTAGTAGGGGGGGGTAAGACGAGTGAAATTATGAAAATAGCTTTAATCCCTGCACGGGGTGGTTCAAAATCTATACCACTGAAAAATATCAAACTTTTTTGCGGAAAACCTTTGATTTATTGGAATCTTAAGGCACTGCAGGATTCTATTGTGGATAAAATTTACGTGGCAACCGATCACCCTGAAATTAAAAAAACTGTGGAATCCTTTGGTTTTTCTAAGGTAGAGGTTTACGATAGAGACCCTAAAAACGCTCAAGATAAGTCATCTACCGAATCGGTTTTGATAGAATTTATTAAGAACAAAAATCTTGCTCCTGAAGATTTCGTGTTTTTAGTGCAGCTAACTTCACCAATGACTAGGACATCAGACTTCAACAATGCTTGGAAAAAGTTAACGGATGGCGGCTACGATTCGCTCCTTACGGCGGTGGAATTTAAGCGATTTTTGTGGCGCACATCACCTCCTTTTGAGCCGGTGAATTACAAATATAAAAAACGTCCGCTGCGACAAGATTTCCGCGGATATTACATGGAAAACGGAGCTTTTTATATCTCCAGTGTGGCGCAGATTTTAAAGTTTAAAAATAGAATCAGCGGAAAAATGGTGGTTTACGAAATGCCTACGTATATGGGGGTTGAAATTGATGAAGAGGTGGATTGGATAATTGCCGAAAAACTTATGGAAACCTATAATTTAAAATAGAGTCTAAAATTCCCCTTCTCACGAGAAGGGGTGGCAGTCGTAGACTGACGGGGTAGTGGAAAATCATTATTAAAAACAAATTGTTTTCGTTATATTAAGGGACAGAATGTTAAAAAAAATTTTTATGATATATGCACTTAGTGCAGCATCTTTATTTGCGGCTGATTTTGATGAGAATCTCATCAATGATTATGAGAATATTCCACTGGAAAACAAAATCGGGCAAATGCTTTTGGTGGGCTTTAGCGGCACTGAGTTGAACGATGAGGCTAAAGAATATATCAACACCTACCATGTGGGCGGAATTATTTTATTTAGCAGAGCGTTGAACGATAGAATTGCTAATATCGAATCGCCGGAACAAGTTAAAAAACTTAATGAAGACTTGCAGAATGAAGCGGGCGATGTGAAAATTTTCATTGCCGTAGACCAAGAGGGCGGCTATGTGGCGCGTCTAAACGAAGCTAACGGATTTTTTAACACTAAATCGGCGGCGGAATTAGGTATGAATCCTACGACTGACGCTACCTATGAGGAAGCGAAAAAAATCGCTAATCTGTTGCAAGAATATGGTTTTAATTTAAACTTTGCTCCTAGCGTGGATGTTAATGTTAATCCGAATAATCCTGTAATTGCAGGGCATGGACGGAGTTTTTCTGATAATCCGAATATTGTTGTGCAGCATGCACTGGCGTTTATTAAAGCACACGATGAACTGGGCATTATCACCACGCTTAAGCATTTCCCGGGGCATGGTAGCTCTACAGGCGATTCCCATGAGGGTTTTGTAGATATTACTAAAACTTACAAGAAATACGAGTTGCAACCGTTTCGCGATATTATTAAAACCGGATATAAAGGCGGTGTTTTAACGGCACACGTGGTGAATACTAATGTTGATACACTACCGGCATCGCTATCTAAAAAGTTTATTGATGGTATTTTACGTAGCGATTTAGGCTTTAGAGGCGTAGTATTCAGCGACGATTTAAAAATGAAAGCGATAGAAGATAACTTCACACTGGAAGAAGCCCTCGTGGACGCCATTAACGCAGGAACCGACGTTATCGTTTACGGCAACAACATCGGCGAATATAACCCCCACTTCGTAAAAGACGCCTCCGAAATCATCAAAAAGAACGTGGAAGAGGGCAATATCTCCATGGATAGAATCAACGAATCCTATTTAAGAATTATGACCCTCAAAAAAGAGATGCTTTATAGGGATAAAGATTAATCTCTCTCTAAATTCCCCTTCGCTCGGGCGTTGTGGGTGGACTGCGTAGCAGGACGGGGTAGTGGTAATAAATTAAAAACAATAAGCAAGAGGTTATATTTCTTGCTTATTTATTTTTTTGTAGTAAAAAGTTGTGCTTTTATAAAATTCAATTTATAATTGTGTTGTTTGTAATTTTTAAAATGAGTAGCAGAAATGACAGAAGAAGGCATAAATCATCATCGTATTAAAACGGTAATTGCAACGATAGATTCATTTATTCAAGGTAATAAAAAAAAGCAAAAAGATTTTGATACAGTTATTTCGGTCTATGCTCCTTACGGTTGTGGCAAAACTCGTTTCTCTATAGGTTTAATACAAGAGCTTGAGAAAGAAAAAGAGTTCGATTATATTACAATAGATATGTTTAAAAATGATTATCAAGATTCTATGATAACATTCTTTAAAGTATTAGAGAATCATTATAAAGACGATAAAGATAAGAAGAAGATAATACAGTTATCTTTCAATATATTTTTACGGAAAATACTTATTAATCCTATAAAACTTATACCTAAGATTTTTAGCACAATTATTATTCAATATCATGGTTTTATCATTAAAGGTGAGTTAAGAGAACTAAAAGGAGAGACTAAACAACAAGACCCTATTGGTGAAATAAGTGCTAATTTAAAAACAATTACGAAAAGTAAACCATTAGTATTTCTAGTTGATGAAATAGATAGATGTAATCCAGCTTTTTCCGTGCAGATGCTTGAGAGAATTAAGCATTTTTTTGATATTCCTAATGTAATTTTTGTCTTATTTATTAGTTCTAATTACATATCTAAAATGGAATCTCAGTTTACAGTATATGGAATTGAAAGTAATAACTATATGTCAAAGTTTGTTAATAAAACAATTTTATTAGAAACAGATTGGCATAGGGATGAGAGTGTTAGTATATTTACTGACTTGGATGAGGATTCTAAAGAAAAATTTTATACGCATTCAACAACAATATTAAATAATATAATAGTAATTTCGAATGGGTTTGATTTAAGCATAAGAGAAATTGAAAGAATTGATAAAGAGGCAAGACAAATTGTAGAAAAACTTGCTAGGAAAGAGAATAGTCCGGTTTTGAAAACCGATAAGTATAGAATAAGTAGTAGTGAGAGTTTTTTGTTTGTTGCTATATTTTTCTTATTAGCTTTAAAAATAAAATATACGAATCAGTTTATAGAATTATATAGAAATAAAAATACTAATTTTGTTAAAAGAAAAATAATAAGAATGGCTAAGAATTATTCTAAGATTAAGGGTAGATTTGACAATACTACTACAGAGGAAGTTCCTCTTTTATCAGGGGTAGCCGCTATATATAACATAGTGTTCAATGAAAACATTAATGAAGAAAAAGAGCTTAAGATTGATGAAAGTAGCTTTCAAAAATCAATTGATACATTTAAATTCTTAGGAGAGGCACCATATAAAGATACATTAATAAGGAGTATTTATGATATATAAAGTAATATTTTTTTCTATGCTTATTTATCTATATCAGATAGTATAGATTTTTGTAATTTTTCTGGATGAAGATAATCTAAAGAATTATCTTTAGGGGAATCGTTCCAAACTATTGTTATGCTGTTTCCTATGCAAAATTTATACATATCAAACCCCATTATGCGCTTTATTTTTTTCAAATTGTCATTAGATGGATTTACTCTTCTAAAGTGGTCATAAAATGGTCTATCTCCTTCATATACATATTTATCTGTAGTTTTGCATATTTTCATAATATCTATAATCTCACTATTTGAAGATGTAGTTATATTTTTATCATTAGAAGATTCATATAACTTTTCTTGGATTTTTGCAAAAAATCCTTCTACCTTTTTGTTTTCTACTACATAGCTTGCAATTTCTTTAAAGCAATCATTTGGTATAAATGTATCAATATAACCGCTATCTGTATCTATACATGTCGTCCAAGCAATAGAATTACTACTGCGAGTGGTAATTAATAAGGTATAGTTCGTTGCCAGATATATACACCTAAAATTTAATTTATTATAGTCAAATGAAAACAGATATGAGGGATGTTTTAATTGAGAGGATTTATCTTTTAAAATCTTGATAATAGATATTGGTATTTTCATGATAATACAAGTTAAAGAAATATTAAAAATTAGTGGCGGGAGTGAACGGGCTCGAACCGTCGACCTCCTGCGTGACAGGCAGGCGCTCTAACCAACTGAGCTACACCCCCACTAAAAGAGAAAAATCAAAAAAATAAAATTTACGTTTAAAAAAATATACTCAAACACCATTAATGCCCACAAACCTAATAAATAAAGCCCTGCGGGAGCAAGTGGATACCAGCCTTCGCTGGTATGACGAAAATTAATATTCTTTTCTCGCCAAATTTAAAATAAAATGGTGGGCGGTGAGAGACTCGAACTCCCGACCCTCTCGGTGTAAACGAGACGCTCTACCAACTGAGCTAACCGCCCTAACAAACATGCTAATAGTTTAGCATGTTCTTTAATCACTACCCCGTCAGCGGAGCTGACACCCCTTCTAAAAGAAGGGGAATTTTTCGGGATAGACTAACTATTTTTTATTAACAGCGTCTTTTAAGCCTTTACCAGCTTTAAATTTAGGCACATTAGAAGCACCAATTTTAATAGCTTCACCGGTTTTAGGATTACGACCTTCGCTTGCTTTTCTATGAGAAACAGAAAAAGTTCCAAAGCCAACCACACGAATATCATCACCTTTAGCCAAAGTGCTTTCTACAACATTGATAAAAGCCTCAAACATTTTTGCAGTATCAGTTTTTTTCAAACCAGCTTTAGCAGCGATTTCATCTAATAATTCTGTTTTATTCATAACAAATATCCCTTTTTATTATTTTTAAACCATATCGGTTAAAACTTAATAACCTTGGTTCACTTCCTATTATATTAAATTATTTCGTAAAATAGTCAAGCCTTTTCTTAACTTTTTTTATTTTTCTTTCACAATGGCGAAATCAAGGACTTCCCTGAAGTCGGACACACTGATAATTTTCAATTGTTTCAAAGAATTCTCAGGAATATCCTTTAAATCGCTTTCGTTATCCTTCGGAATGATAATATTTGTGATTCCGAATCGTAACGCCGCAAGAATCTTTTCCCTTAATCCGCCGATTGGCAGAACTTTACCTCTTAAGGTTATTTCTCCTGTCATCGCCACGTCGCTACGCACCTTTTTTCCGCTAAGGGCAGAATACATGGAGGTGGTCATGGCAACGCCTGCAGATGGTCCATCCTTAGGAGTGGCTCCCTCAGGCACGTGGATATGCAGATTGAAGTCGCTAAACAGATTCTCCGCCAAGCCAAGTTCACTCGCATTGGCTTGCAGTAATGAATAAGCCGCCCGCACAGATTCTTGCATAACTTCGCCCAGTTTCCCTGTCATTTTAACTTCGCCTTTACCCGGCAATTTTAAGGCTTCTATATACAAAATATCGCCGCCCACGCGAGTCCAAGCAAGACCCGTGGTGATACCAACTTTATTTTCTTTTTCAACATCAGAATCCTTAAATTTAGGAACTCCTGCATAGTCTATAAGATTCTTAGGCGTAATTTTGGCAGATTTAATCTTTTCCATCACAATTTCCATGGCAACCTTACGCGCCACGCTTGCAATTACTTCTTCCAGCTTCCGCACACCGGATTCTCTGGTGTAATTTCTAATTAACTCTAAAATAGCCTTATCTTCTATTTTAATTTCAGATTCATCCAGTGCAGCCTCAGTCATTTCCCGTGGGATTAAATGCCGTTTGGCGATTTCAAGTTTTTCATCCTCAGAATAGCCGCTGAGCTGAATAACTTCCATTCTGTCTATCAAGGCTTCCTGCATGTTTAGCGAGTTTGCAGTGGCGATAAACATCACGTTAGATAAATCGTAGCCGACTTCTATATAATGGTCTACAAAGGCACCGTTTTGCTCTTTATCAAGCACTTCCAGCAGGGCAGAAGAGGGGTCGCCGCGGAAATCTGAACTCATTTTATCTATTTCGTCCAATAGAATAAGCGGATTGCTGACCTTAACCTTTTTCATTGCCTGAATAAGTTTACCCGGCATAGCTCCAATATAGGTTCTGCGATGTCCTCTAATTTCGGATTCGTCTTTTACGCCTCCTAGGGAGATTCGCACAAATTCTCTGTTAGATGCCTTCGCGATAGATTTCGCCAAAGAGGTTTTACCAACCCCCGGAGGTCCTACAAGTAATAAAATAGGAGACTTCATTTTTGGCGATTTTTTCAGCACCGCTAAATATTCTAGGATTCTCTCCTTAACTTTGCCAAGGGCGTAATGTTCTTCTTCTAGGTATTCTTCCGCCTTTTTAAGGTCTATTTTTGCACCCGCTTTAACATCCCAAGGCAAACTTAAAACCCAATCCACATAATTTCTTAAAACTGTAGCTTCCGCCGAAATAGGATTCATCATGGCAAGTTTTTTAATTTCAGGCTCAAGTTTTTCGCGCGCTTCTTTGGTGAGCTTAGTTTTTTTGGCTTTTAGAAGGAGTTCTTTAACTTCGTCTTTAACCTCTTCGCCATTGTTAAGTTCTTTTTGGATGGCTTTAATTTGCTCGTTCAAATAGTAATCTTTTTGATTCTTTTCCATTTGCTTTTTAACACGTTCACGAATCTTTTTCTCCACGCCCAAAAGGTCTAGTTCTACTTCTAAAATGGAATTCACATAAGCCACCCGTTCCAGCAGATTATCCATTTCTAAAATTTTCTGCTTTTCGGCTTCGGCAATTGCCACATGCGATATTATTAAATACAGGGCTTCATCAAGCGATTCTATCTTACGCACCGCAGGCAGCAGGGTATTTGGGATTCGCTTAGTGGCATCGATATAATTTTTAAGGCTTAAAAAGAGGGCTTCTTTAACTTCCGTGAGCTTTGCTTCATCGTAATTTTTAGAATCCACTAAAATTTCATAGGAGGATTCCATATAGCCCTTGCTATCTTTAAAGCCTGAAATTTTCACGCGTTCAAGTCCGCGCACGGCAATTTTCACACTACCATCGGGCATTTTAACTATTTGGATAATTTCCACCAGTGTGCCGATGTTGTAAAGGTCTTTTTCCTGAACATCGTCCACATTAGGCTCTTTTTGGCTGACTACAATAATTTTATTGGAATCTTTGGTTACGCTGTTTAAAGCATTGATTGATTTTTCCCTATCCACAAATAATGACACTATCATATGAGGAAATATCACCACTGTCGGCAGGGCGATTAGTGGCAACACATTATTTTCTTTATTCATTTTTTTTGCTCGTTTTTTTTATCTATAGATAGTATATTGTTATATTTATTAAGAAAGATTTAATTATGTTTTTATTTAGTTCTAAATTCCCCTTCGCTGGCGAAGGGGTGTATGCCGTAGGCAGACGGGGTAGTGGAATTAACACTTAATTTTTTTAAGTTTAATTGCTACGCAATGAATTGTTTTACCACTGCCCCGTCAGTTCCACTGACACCCCTTCGCCAGCGAAGGGGAATTTAGAGGATAACAAAAAAGGGTATCATATAGATACCCTTTTAAAGTAAATACCCATATCCTTCTACTTATAAATATATATAGGTTTCTTTTTTTTATTTGCAACATCCATGTCGATTACAACTTCACGGATACTTTCTTTTTGCGATGGAATTTCAAACATGGATTCGTTTAAAATCTCTTCTAAATAACTACGTAAGCCTCTTGCGCCGAGGGATTTTTCATGGACTGCTTTGGCAATCGCTTTAAGTCCGTCTTCTTTAAAGGTTAATTTCACGCCATCTAATGAGAAAAGTTTTTTATACTGCAGTGATATGGCATTTTTCGGCTCGGTGAGAATTTTGTAGATGGTATCCTCATCCATTTTATCTAGGCAAACTCTTAAGGACAATCGACCCACAAATTCTTGAATTAAGCCATAGCGGAATAAATCTTCCTCGGTTAAATATTGCAGATAGTTATCTTTTTTATCAACATC
>JAISPM010000107.1 GCA_031274895.1 Alphaproteobacteria bacterium | reverse complement strand
GAATAGATTGTATAAGCGTAAGTATGCAAGATGTTGTTTAAGGCAACAATATCTTTGTATATTTCTACCCGTGTTTGTTATACACTGATGTGGCGGGGTTGCATCTTTAATATAATTCTAAACTCGTCATTCCGCCGAAGGGCGGAATCCACTGCCCCGCAGGGCAGAAAACAGTTTAGTGCTGATATACATCAGCACTAATTATTGGAGCGCCTGCGGCTACCAGCCTACGCTGGTATGACGGTGGTTAAGAGTATAATCCATATCTAGTAATGTGTTTAAAAATAGTTTGTTAATCTTTTTTGCTTGATAATAAACTCAGCACGAAAGATTTAAGATATCACTGATTTATGATTATATATTTTTAAATCCACCCTTATTCCCCTTCTTGAGAAGGGGTGGCTTGCGTAGCAAGACGGGGTAGTGGTGATTAATAAAATATGCAAACTAATGGGCTTGTAATTATCAATTCTTGGGATAATTATGGGTTTTGTAAATCGGTTTGTCTAACCATTCTATTAAAACGTAGCTTGGTGGTAGTTTCTGCTGGATATTGCGGATACTATAGCATTACACAAATATCCTTAGGGAATTTAAATCTTCTCAAACATAAGAATAGCCGAGTAATGAATTCTGCCTTCATCGCAGCAGGTGCTGAATTTAATATCCTTAAGCCCATAATCTTTAGAAAATTCCTTGATGGTATCGTTAATTAGTTCTTCAAGTTTACCATAAGATATACTATTAACTACTTTCACAGTTTTGTTTGACATTATTAATTAACTCCTAATTATTATTTAACCACTACCCCGTCGGTCTACGACCGCCACCCCTTCTAAAAGAAGGGGATTTTAAGAGGGTAATATTACAACAACTCCCCATATCTTCTTATAAACACCTTTTTCAAAGATGTTACTAGTATCATATAAAGAGCGACTGTGAACAGCAAGAACGGGAAGAATATCCACGGTAGTTGTTCCAGCTGTAGTTTTGCGCCTAAGGGAGTGTAAACAAGTATTGTCCCTACCAACATCCCCAGTGTGGTAAAGGTGGTAAGAATAAACGACGCATTGCTTTGCAAAAATGGTATTTTAGGTGTGCGTATCATGTGGATGACTAAAGTTTGTGTCCACAAAGATTCCACAAACCAGCCGGCATGGAAGAGGGCGATAAATAACCCTTGTTGTGCTGTATCAAGGCTGGCAAAACTACCGCCCACAACCATCGGGCAAATGTAGAAAAACAGCAAGGCGAATGTGGTTATATCAAAAACCGAGCTGGTGGGTCCAATCCAAACCATGAATTTACTCATGGAGCCGGCATTCCACGATTTCGGTTTTTTTAAGAATTCGTCATCCACATTATCCCAAGGTATGGCGGTGCAAGAAATATCGTATATCAAGTTCAGCATTAGGATTTGCAAGGGTAGCATTGGCAGAAACGGCAGAAAAATACTGGCAACTATCACGGAAAACATATTACCGAAGTTAGAGCTGGCAGTCATTTTAATATACTTAATGGTGTTGGCGTAGGTTTTACGACCCTCAATTATCCCTTCTTCCAGCACCATCAGGCTTTTTTCAAGCATAATGATATTGGCAGATTCCTTAGCAATATCCACCGCACTATCCACAGAAATACCCACATCGGCTTCTTTCATGGCTGCCGCATCGTTGATGCCGTCGCCCATAAAACCAACGGTATTGCCGTTATTTCTTAATGCTGCTACTACACGCACCTTCTGTTGCGGTGAAAGTTTGGCGAAAACATTGGCTTTTTCAACCTTTTCTGAAAGCTCCTTGTCCTGCATGTTTTCAATATCTTTACCAAGTAAAATATTATCAATTTTTATGCCAACCTGCTTGCAGATAGACTTTGTAACGGCATCGTTATCGCCGGTCAGTATTTTTGTGGTAACGCCGTATTCGGCTAAAATTTTTATGGCAGGAGCGGCAGTTTCTTTAGGAGGATCTAAAAAAGCAAGCAGCCCTATTAATATCATACCTTCTTCATCTTTAACGGAAAATGTGGTAGCGGAAGGTGGACTTATTTTTTCGGCTATGGCTAAAACTCGCATGCCATCGCCGTTATAGTCTTCCGCAATTTGTCTCACTTCGTTTTTTAAATCTTCCGTAAGTGGTTCTATTTTGCCATGATACTCAACCGCAGAGCATACCGCCAGCATTTCTTCCACGGCACCTTTGGTGATTATCTCGGTTGTGCCTTGGTTGTCAGAGACCACCACACTCATGCGACGACGGTTAAAATCAAAAGGAATTTCATCTACTTTTGCATAGTTTTTCCATGAGGCAACTTCTTCATTTTCCTCGGCATAGTTGATAACGGCTATATCCATAAGGTTTTTTAAGCCGGTTTGATGCCAACTGTTTAAAAAGGCATGGCGCAATACTACTTCATCTTGATTACCGTGAATGTCTAAGCTGTATACCAAAACAACTCTGTCTTGGGTTAGGGTGCCGGTTTTATCGGTGCAAAGAATATTGATTGCGCCTAGGTTTTGTATGGAATTAAGACTTTTAACGATAACTTTTTTCCGAGACAGCATTACCGCACCTCTTGCGAGGTTGGTAGATACAATCATCGGCAGCATTTCAGGCGTTAAACCTACGGCAACAGATAATGCAAACATAAAAGCCTCTACCCAGTCGCCTTTGGTAAATCCATTTATGAAAAGCACCGCCGGCACCATCACCAGCATAAATCTTATTAAGACCCACGAAACCGAGGCTACGCCTTTATCAAAGCTGGTGGCTTTTTTATTATCGCTGATTTGCTGGGCAATTGAGCCAAAGATAGTGTTATCGCCCGAGACAATCACTATGGCAATAGCTGACCCGCTAACCACATTGCTTCCCATAAAAACAAGATTATTTAAATCTAAAAGGTTATTTTGGTTGCCCTCAAGGGCTGTGCTGAATTTTTCCACAGGCGCACTTTCGCCTGTCAAAGAAGACTGACTAACGAATAAGTCTTTTGCCTGTAAAATGCGACAGTCGGCGGGTATCATATCGCCGGCGGAAAGGTTAATAATATCGCCTACTACTAATTCGGTTATTGGGATTTCTTGCGAGAAGTTATCTCTATTTGACAGCATTTCTTGGCTCAAATTGCTTCTGCGCACGGAAATGGTAGTTTTAACCATATTTTTAAGTTTTTCTGCGGACTTATCGGAGCGATATTCCTGCACAAAACGTAATATGCCACTGATGAACACCATGGTGGTTATTATTAGGACAGCACTGTAGTCTTTTGCTCCGGGTTTTGCGAAAATAACATCGGTAAAAAGTGATACGGTGGCAAGAATAAATAATATAAGCGTGAATGGACTAACAAACGATCCATACAATTGTTTAAGTATGGAGGCTCCTTTTTTATGGCTTATTTCGTTTGCACCATATTTTGCGCGCATCGCGGCAACGGCTTCCGCAGATAATCCTGCAAAACTATTTTGATATTCCTTAAATATTGTCTCATTATTCATAGAACTGGATTCAAGCAAACGCTTTTTTGATATGGAATCGGAAACAATTTTGTTTTTAATTTCTGCCATAATTTTATTCTACTTTATTATTATTTTTATAGCTTATTATTTGAGATTTTTTTAATATCTTTTGAAATCTTATGGCGGAGCGAGGGGGATTCGAACCCCCGATAGGGTTTGCCTATACACGATTTCCAATCGTGCTCCTTCAACCACTCGGACACCGCTCCATATAAATGTTTTGGTCTTTTTGCTTTTATATTCAATCGCTTTACCCCTTACATACTACGGGTATGCTACGAAGTAAAGCTCATGATATAAAAACAAAAATCCTCAAAACATTAAATTAATTATAAGGATTAATTTTATTATTTCAAGGATTAAATACGGAAGTTTACTCAAACTTTTCGTAGTTTCGTCCTTCACCACCGTAATAAAATCCGTTAGAGAATTTATCGCCTTTTGGAAGTAGAGGTTGCATAAGTGCTAAAGCCTCTGCGCCATCTATCTTTTTATCACAAACGTCTTTAAACAGCGAAATTACCTTTAGCATATCCATATAATGTGGAGATATTCTAAAAATATTCACGCCCATGTTCATTAACTCAGGAATTTCAGCAATTAAATTAGCGTAAGTATACGACATGGTTTGCGTGCCGTTAACGGTTAAAAAATTCTCGTCGGTCAATGTGGATATAGCCTTGCCGTTGTAATCTTTTTCACATACATATTTACAATCGTCCTTAGAGGTATGATGGATACGTGCATGATAGCATCTGGCAGCAATTGCCAAAGGCATGCGTCCAAAGGCGAAAATTTCTTTTTCCGCGACAGTGGCAGCAGATATGGTTTTTAGCGAATCCCTATCAATTTCATAAGGAAAACAAAAGCGCACAGCCCCTTGTTCTTCTAATGCTTTAACGGTGCCTTCATTGTAAACGTTCACAGTTGGTCCTACTATATAAGGCTTTCCCCGCAGGAGTCCTAAAAGTCCAACGTCGTTTACTTCAATTAAAGTTTTGCCTTGCGCTTTTTCTATTAATTTTTTGCAAACATTCATTTCTAAGTCGCTTAAAATTAACGAAAAAGTAGAAAAATGAACTTTTTTACCTGCCTTAGTCAGCCTATCTACCACGTTTTCAAAGGCGACCTCAAAAAACGGATAGCGTTTATAGCAAACCACTTCACCCAAATATACTTCGTCTATTGGTGATTCTTCAGCGATTTTATAGTAGAAATCTTGCCAGTCGTTTACTTTCCAGTTGAATAAACACGCTCCAAGGGTTAATTTATAATCTACAGCCATTTGCGAACATAAGCTCCTGTGGTATTAGTATTGCCTTCGGATAGTTTTTCAACATTTGGTATATCGTATGGTTGCCCTGCATTAACCGCATCAACCGCTGCACGAAACTGTTTAACGATGGATTCCACATAGGCTTTACCCCGTTGACGACCCTCTATTTTTAATGCACTTACGCCTGCTTCCAGTAATTCAGGTAGTTTATCGATAATTGATAGAGAGGTGGGTTCTTCAAACAGATACGAAGTTTCTTCATCCACATTAAATCTGCCTTTGCAGATGGTCGGATAACCCGGCGATTCCTCTTTTCTAAAGGAATTAATTACCGAATTGTTGAGTTTGCTTACAAGGTGTCTGCCTTTATCTTCATATTCCACGAATTCTGCAGGTGAACATACGCCGTTTTTATTTGGCGATTTCCCTGTAATATAGGAAGAAAGCGAGCATTTGCCTTCCGCCATTACGCACAGTCCACCATAAACAAAAACCTCAATTTCGGCATTAGAGCGTTCTTTAAATTGCTTGATTTGTCTTAGTGTCAGCACCCGCGGCAGCACTACCCGTGCCACATCGTAAGTATTAATAAAGTAATTAATTGCCTCTACACTTGAAGCGGTGGCTTGCACGGAAAGGTGTCTTTTTAAATTAGGGTGATTTTTATGGGCGTAATCAAGGAGTCCAATATCTGCTAAAATTGCGGCGTAGGCTCCGCATTCTTCAGCATCAGCGATAGATTGATGCCAAATATCTTGCTTACCTGCCGTTGGATAAGTATTAATTGCTACTAAAACCTTGCTTCCTTTAGACTTTGCATAGGCGATACCCTCAAAGAGTTCTTCTTTGGAAAAATTAAGACCCGGGAAGTTTCTGGCATTGGTTTCATTTCTAAAGCCGCAATAGACTGTATCAGCTCCTGCATCTACCGCAGTTTTTAGGGCAGATGGCGTGCCGGCAGGGCAGACAATTTCTAACTTTTTCATTTTTTACCTTTAGACTTTAATTTAAATAATTGATATTTATCAATTATTATAGTCTGATTTTTTTCTAATTTCTTCTTTTTTTATTTTATTGAGCATATTTTTAAGCTCATCAAGGCTTTCTTCAGCGTCTAGGAGTCTATTTTTTATGGCGGTAATATCTTTATTGCTGCGACTAAGAATCGCTGAAGTAATGGTATTTAAACCGTTTTGCAGGGTAGTATATTTTTTAATAGCCTTATTGCTAATTTTTTTAGTGATGTCTTCAAAGGGGGAAAATATTTGTGATAAATCGGCAATAATATTCATATCCTCACCATCAATGGCGTTTCGCAAAGCCACGCTGGCAGCGGTAGAGCCTTCTATGATTAGCTCATTAGAAAAGAACATGGCATCGCCATCGGCATTACCCTCAAACAGCTGCAGTAAATTAGATAGCAATCCTTTAATGGTGGCGGAGGCAGTAATATGTTCGCCCCTGTGTAAGGCTTTTAGCACAGGGGAAGATTTTGATGGTTTTAAGTAGAAAACGAAGGGTAAATCGGTGGCGTCTATTATGAAGTCGAGTTCTTCATCGGATAATCTTTCAAAAATGTGCGGATGTTTTTCCTGCATTATTTTTAAAGATTTATCTAAAAACGGTTGTAAGAAAGATAATGGAACTTTGTTAAGAAATAATCCTAAAATTAAAACTACAGATAAATCGTTTTTTGTATCATTATTCATAATGCTTGCCTATTATCGTCATGCCGACGAAAGTCGGCATCCATAGGGTTATTGCACAAAATACAAAATTACAATATCCTGCAAATGGATACCGGCTTTCGCCGGTATGACGAGAGATTACTGTTGCAATAAATTTAAAATATTTTGCACTAATGGTTCAAGGTTCTCAGATGTATCCTTAAATCGCTTATCACCACTCATATCGCCTAACCATATGGCTACTACGTATTCATCGTTAAAGACGATGGCAGTTTGGAAATCCAGCATAACATAGAAAGTATTACCTCTAGGTGAAGTTATGGTATTAAAATACACATTTTTCAACAGATTCGTATACGTTCTTCTTAAAGTAGTAAGAGTTTGCATATCGTGTTTAGCTTCACTAAGTCCATTGATATTA
>JAISPM010000106.1 GCA_031274895.1 Alphaproteobacteria bacterium | reverse complement strand
ATGAAGATACCGCCGCACTCATGTATGTGAAATCGCACCATTGCGTGCAGAAAGGGATATTATCTATTGCTGAAATGGTGGAAATTGCACGCGAGTATAATCTACCATTAATTATAGATGCCGCCGCCGAAGAAGACCTCCAAAAATACATTAAACTAGGTGCTGATTTAGTAATATATTCGGGCGCAAAAGCGTTGTGTGGTCCTACATCAGGCTTTATTACAGGTAAGGCTGATTTAATAGCCAATATTAAGTTGCAATACAAAGGTATTGGCAGAGCCATGAAAGTTTCTAAAGAAACCGCCACCGCTTTATATCAGGCAATTGTTGAATATAATCCTATCGATGTGGTCGCTATCACCAAGCAAAAGGAAATCTTGAACTTTCTGCAGGAAAACCTTAAAGATATTGCTGAAATTAATGTGGCAATTGAAAAAGACGAGGGCAGAGAAATTTATCGCCTAAAAATTGCGGTTAATGAAAACTCAGTTAGAAATGCTTTGCAAGTTAGTAAAGAGCTTAAGGATGGTGAAATTTCTATCCACTTAAGAGACCATTTCGCCAATGTGGGCTACGTTTATGTAGACCCTCGCGGCTTAATAGATGGCGATGCTGAGGAAATTATTAAAAAGCTCAAAAAAATATTAGGAAAATAATAATGGAAACTAAAATTAATTTTTATAAAAATCAAATTGCCATTAATTGCTTGGCAAAAGATATTACCAATGCAATAGATGTTAATAATGCGCTGCAAGGACATGCCTGCGTTGGCTTGTTATCCAGCAATTTTGATAGCGTAGAAGCTGCTGTCCTTGAGGTAAAAAAATACTTGGAAGTTTTACCGTGCGTATCGGTGGGGTTGGGTGCAGGAAACCCCAGTTTTTCCAACATGGCGGCATTAATAGCAGGCGAAACCGACGCAGGGCATGTGAATCAAACCTTTCCTTTTGCAGGGTTCACCGCAGGGTATTTACAGGGGCGTGAAGCACATAAAACTATTATTAATGCCCTAGTTAGCCCTACAGGAGTTTTGGGAAAGGTGCGTGTGGCAACGGGTGTATTAAGTTCGCAAGTGGCAGATGGCATAATAGATGTGGAAAGTGCTATTGCTTTAATTTTAGATATGGGCGCACATTCATTAAAGTTTTTCCCGATGGGTGGACTAAAGCATATTGAAGAATTTAAGTATATATGTGGCGTGGCAGCAAATATGGGCATGGAATTAATTGAACCCACAGGCGGTATTGATGAACATAACCTAATGCCAATCATGGAAGCCGCCTTAAATGCCGGTGTTAAAAAATGTATGCCGCATATTTATACATCCATCATTAATAAAGAAAGTGGACTAACCGAAATTGCTAAGATTGAAAAAATTTATAAAGATATTAGAACTTTGTTAGGATAATCGCACTTGTCATACCGGCGAAAGCCGGTATCTGATTATCTAAAAATAATACTTACTAAAGTAGCAATCATACCAGCCATTAACATCAAAAACATTCCCACTAATAGATTAAATTTACCTGTTAGATTATTAAATTTATCATCTACTTTTGCCGATAAATTTTTTACTTCAATTTCCAGTTTATCTATTTTATGCTCTAATTTAGCCTCTAGCTTGTCTATTTTGATATTTAATCTAGTTTCTAATTTATCTATCTTATTGTTTTGCTCTAAGTTAATGCTTTCTACTTTAGCATTAAATTCTATTTTAGAGTTTTCTATTTTATTTGATAATTTTTCTAATTCTATATCTACCTTTTTATCTATTTTATGTAGTTCTTCCAAATATATGTGTGGAAAACCAACATTCTTAGTATTAGATTTTTCAATATTATTAGGATTTTTTAATGCTAAATCTGTCATATTTTTACCCATACTTACTCATAATATAATATAACTCTTTACAAGAATTTTAGCAATAGTATAATTATACAAATGAACGAATTTAAAATTATAGAAAAATATTTTATGCCGCTGGCAAGAATGGCGCAACAAGAATCTTTAGGCTTAAAAGATGATTGCGCCATAATACAGAGCGAAAACCAAATAGTTATTAATGTGGATAGCATTATAGAGGGCGAGCATTTCTTTGCCACTGATCCTGCGGCATCAGTTGCCCATAAGCTACTAAATGTGAACTTATCAGATATTGCCGCCATGGGAGCCACTCCTAAATATTGGACGTTGGCAATATCTATCCCGCGTGAGTCGATTGTAAATGAAGACTGGCTAAAAGAGTTTTGCAATCGACTGGAAAAAATTCAAAACCAGCATAAATTTTACTTAATTTCAGGCGATACCACCTTTGGTAAACAGCTAACCCTTACCGCAAATATTTTTGCAGAAATTCAGCCATCGCAAACGCCACTAAGAAAGTCTACAGCACAGATGGGTGATATTATTTGCGTGTCGGGATGTATCGGCGATAGCTACTGGGGCTTGCAATTATTGCTGGGTCTCCCACTTAATATTTCGCAGGCAGATAAAACGTATCTTATTAATAAATATCACTATCCGCAGGCAAGGCTGGAACTAGGTCAGCTGCTTATTAACTACGCCAACTCTGCCACCGATATTTCTGACGGACTTTGGTTGGATGTGGAAAAACTATGTAAATATTCAGGGATATGCGGTGTTATTAATGTGGAAAATGTGCCACTATCCGCTGCTGTGCGGAATATAACTGCGGAAGATAAAGTTATAAAATCACTCACTGGAGGCGACGATTACGAATTAGTATTTACCATCAGTGAAAACAAACTGGAAGAATTACAAAAGAAAAATTTTGCCACGCCCATCACAAAAATCGGCTATGTGAAACACACAACCACAAATCAACATGTGGAATTTTATAATAATGGAGTTTTGCTGCATACCAACCACAAAGGCTACAATTATTAATTACTACTAAACGTATTAATCTCGTTAAACTGAGAATTTCGTGGATTGGTTTTTATAATAATATTTGGAGTTTGAGTTCTTACAACCGGAATCCTCCTTCTATCATTAAAATTTAACACCTCAACATTTTTCACTCTGTTATTATCGTCAAAATTAATAATAACTACTTTCGATTCGATAATGGTTTTATTTAAAAAGCGTAATTTACGGGTATAAATTTCATAAATATAATACCAAGTATTCTCATTAAAATTAGCTTTAATGGTTGTGGCTCCTAGCATGGCAAAAACCTGCTCTTTACTTAATCCCGGTTTGATTTTATCTAGAGTATCGGGAAAAATATAGTTGCCTTCAGTCCGTAAATTAGTGGAACAGCTAGCTACCAAAACCAGCAAAACAACAATAAGAATACTTTTTAAATGATTCATTTTTCTTTTAATTTTTAATAGAGTATAATATTAATTCTTAATGATACCAAAAAAACACTAAAAGTAAAACCTCTTAATTGATATGTTGAAATTTTTATTATTGCCTTTTTTTATATGCTTTGCCACGGCAATAATTGCCGCAGAAAAAACTATTACCACCATAGAAATCAGTGGACTTAAAAGAACAAATGAATCTGTAGTGCGCAATGCTATCAATATTCAAGAGGGCGATTCCTTAGATAATTTTAACGAATCTGAAGTGCGAACATCCCTTAATAGACTGGGTTTATTTTCGAATATAGATATATCCACTTTGGAAGATGAACAAGGCGCAATAGTCAAAATCGCCCTTAAAGAAAAAATCACAAAGTTAATACTTCCCCTAGCAAAAAGCGGAACTAACGAAACCGCCGTAGGGCTGATATTTTTAGACAGCAATTTTTTAGCACGCGGCGATACATTTATAGCTATTGCCGTTTATGGAAAATCTACCAATTTATATTCAATAGTGTTTGATAATAAGCATTTCCTTGACACCAATTTTACCAATAAGGTTTTTCTTTCTTACGATTCCTCACAGCTTAAAAATCAACAAGTTTTAAATCCTGATATTCAACTGGAATATTCGCAAAAAACTGCTAGAGGGGGCTATGCTTTTGGCTATGATTTTGGCAAGTTTTCCACATTAATGGGATTTTCTTATAAAAATTTTAAAATTTCCAATAAAACAACCGATAATATGAGTGGCGAAACCTATTCCGTAGCACCAAGCGTTTCCATAGATAAAATGACCTATACCGACTTCCTTGCTCACGGTTTTGATGGCAGAGTAAGCGTGGCAAGAAACAGAACCCATTTAGACACCAACACTATTTACAGCACAGCTTTTAGCGGGCAAACCAGTTATTCTTTTAAAACTGCTGATAGAAACAAAATATTGGCAGGGTTTGATGTTTTATTATCTGACCTGCCTTTTGTGGAACAAAGCAGAACCGGCTATGGCAGAGGTATGCGAAGCCTTGTGGATAGAAATATTTCCTACCAAAACTTTTTAGGCGGCACTTTATCCAATGAATATCTGTTTCACTACAACAGCACCTTTGGCTTTAGTAATATCACATTTATAGAAACAGGTAAAATCAATGGCGAGTTCAATAAACACTATGTGGCTTATACAGGGGTAGGGAGCGGAGTGAATATTTACTTCAAAAAAGTTGCCATTCCTGCGGTTGGTTTGTATATTACCAATAATTTCAGAACGCATGCTACACAGGTGATTTTTGTAATGGGGATGTCTATTTAGGAGGATTTAATGCTTAAAGTTAATATCAATACTATTAATAATACCACAAAAACTTATAAAATAAATTTATCGGCAGAAGAATTGCTAAGTTTAGCTAAGGAAACTGATGTGGTAAGTTTTACTTCCTTGAGTGGAGAAATAAATATATCAAGAAACATGAATAGATTTATGGTATTAGGCGAGGTAATAGCAGAATTCGCCCAAGAAGATGCGATGACTTTAGAAGAAATTACAACGAGGTTAGTTCTACCCATTAAAAGGATTTATCAAAAAGAAGCAAAATTAGAGAAAGCTAAAGACATCAAAAAAGTTATCATGAGCTTTGATAAGGAAGAAGAGGAGATTGACACCTTAGAGAATGATACGATTGACCTAGACTTCATAATATTAGAAGAATTAATTTTAAATATTGACCCGTTTGCGAAAAAGGAATAAATCTCCATATCATACAATAATAATAAAAAAGAGGCAAAATGTTAAAAATCAAGTTAATTATGGTATTATGTTTTTTATTGTGGAACCTTCCATTACAGGCAAATACTCTTGATAATATGAAAAATACTTGGAATTCTGAACAAAGCGATTTATATCTGCCTTTTTTTACTTGGCATGCTCGCACCACTTATGACAACGAGCGGATATTATCTTACAATGAATACCCGGGTGGAATGGGTTTAGGCAAGGGTTATTTGGATGAGAAAGGTAATTGGCATGGCATTTATGCTATGATTTTTAGGGATTCCCATAACAGCTGGAAACCAATAATCGGATACGGTTGGGAATATATAGTGCATCCTTTTGAGTATAATAAAGATTTCCACGCCGGTTTAGGTTATACGGTAGGCGTTGCCACAAGAAGAAGCTGGGATTGGATACCTCTTCCGATTATTTTGCCAATTGCTTCAATCGGCTATAAAGAACTTTCCGTGCAAATGACTTATATCCCCTTTGTCGGTCACAACTCAGGCAATGTTTGGTTCTTTTGGCTAAAAATTAATGTATCATAAAGTTTGAAATTCCCCTTCTGGAGCCTTCAGCAGGGGTGGCAGTCGTAGACTGACGGGGTAGTGGTAAAATATTAATAAACATAAGGAGAAAATTACAATGTTATCAGAAAAATTTTACGACGTTTTAAAACACGAAGGTTCAGTATCAATTACTTCATGGAGCGGCGGCGAGCCACATGTGGTTGGAACATGGAATTCTTATCTGGTTATAACTGAAGATGGACGCATATTAGCACCTGCCGCAGGCATGTGGAGCTTGGAAGAAGATTTAAAAAGCAATAACAAAGTTATTTTGCTGTTAGCTGCCAGAGAAGTAGAGGGCTTTAATGGCTACCAAGGAACCGGCTTCCGCCTTGAAGGCACCGCAAAATTGGTAGAAGAGGGTAGTGAGTTTACCATGATGAAAGAAAAATTCTCCTTCCTACGCAAAGTGCTGGAAATTACTCCGATTACATCTAAACAATTATTATAAACTTCTTCTTCCTTACCCAACAGCCAAGGGATAAAGTTTATTAAATCTTTTAGCGACATTCGACACTATCTAATTTACAAAACGGATTATTTGTCTTGCAGTGGAGCTAAAAGATTTAATAAACTTTATCCCTTGGCTTACCCGCTAACTCATGTCATAAATCTCATGATTTTTATCATACGCCACAATATGAAAAACATTATTGATAATAAAACCCAGCACTCGCGCTTCGCCTTTAACATCCAGTTGATACACAGGCTCACCGTCGCTTAAGGTCAGCACCACAGGGCATTTCTTTTCTAAAATAAAATCAGGAATTCTATGGAAATGTTTTTTCTTTTTCACTTCAATCCAATCGCAATTGATATGTTTAGAATCCAAGGCATGCAGAACATCGTTTAAAAAATCTTTCATTTCAATTTTTTTAAATGAAAATTTAGATTTATCCATTAAAGTAAATTCTGTGCTGAAAGAGTATCTGAACATAGCTACCTCAACGGATTTTTACTATAATAAGCAACAATATCTTTATTTAATATAACATTTTCCGACCAATCGCTGGATTGATAAGCATCCTGCCAAGGGTCTTCAATATGCACCTTATCGCTTAACTCGCTGGGGGTTAAACTGCCATACAAACCAAGAACATAATCAATGGCAACCACTTCCGCAGACTTTAGTCTGCTTTCATCGCCATCCACCGATACTTCAATAGGTTTATAAGAATATTTAGAAAATTCGCGGTGTAAATCGGAGATAACAGGTCCATACACCCACGCCTCAAAGTAAGAATCTATAAGGGGTTCACCACCTGTAATTAAAAAATGTGCGTGGCTGTAATAAACTAATTTTTGGAGCTTGGTATTAGTAATGCCCTCACATCTGGCAATTATATAATTAGCAACATCTAATAACTTTTGTTCCATACAAATATCCTTATCTCACAATAAATATAGCATTTCTAAGATATAAACTCAACATCAAAAAAACTATTTGCTATTCCTGTTTTTTTATATATAATATGGGAATTGTAGAAAATTTATGCAAGGAGTTTACAATGGCTGTTCCTAAAAAGAAAACTTCAAAATCTAAGAAAAACATGAGACGCTCACATTTAGCACTATCTAAAAATTCTTTTGTTGAAGATAAAAAAACCGGTCAATTACACAGACCACATCATGTTGAGCTTTCAACAGGCACCTACAGAGATAGACAAGTAATAGATATTGCTGATAACAGCTAAACTGTAGTCGTGATGGATAATAAAACTATTATCGCCCTTGATGCCATGGGTGGCGATAGGGCTCCTTTTATTGTTATAGAAGGAGCAAGTATCGCACTTAGCAAAGATAAAGATTTATTTTTTAATATTTTC
>JAISPM010000064.1 GCA_031274895.1 Alphaproteobacteria bacterium | reverse complement strand
AATCAAAGCCTTTCTTTGCGGGCATCTCGTTTTTATGAATCTTCAGGTTTTAATGTTGGTGTGGGCGGTAAGTATTACATTGGTGTCCGTAATGGTTTCTCGGCTACCATGAAAATTGGATATTTGTTTTAATTTGGGTAGCTAATCCAAAAATTTTTGTTGTTTTTTCCTTGTATTTTAAGGTATAATTAATTGAAGATTGTTATAATAAGTTATTAAATAAATATAAGGGAGAGACTCATGGGAGTGGGAGCTTTTTTTATCAGGCTCGGTAGAGCTTTAATGCTGCCGATTGCGGTATTACCGATTGCGGGTATTTTGTTAAGAATCGGGCAGCCCGATGTTTTAGATATTGCGTTTATTAGCGCAGCGGGGGGGGCAGTTTTTGATAACCTTCCTGTGATATTTGCCATCGGGGTGGCGGTTGGTTTCGCTTACGATAATCATGGAGCTGCAGCCTTAGCAGGATTCGTTGGTCATGCCATATTTGTTTCTTCCTTAAAAATATTATTGCCGGAAGCGAACATGGGTGTGTTATCGGGTATCCTTATGGGCGTGGTGGCAGGGCTACTATATAACCGATATAAAGGACTGCAACTGCCAACCTACTTGGCGTTCTTTAGTGGCACGCGGTTTATACCGATAATTACAGGTTTAGCGGCAATTGTTTTATCGTTCATATTCAGCTATGTTTGGTTGCCGATTGAATGGGCAATTGCCGGTTTTGGTAATTGGATTGTTGGTTCAGGAAATGTTGGTTTATTCTTATACGGTGTTGCTAACAGATTGTTGATTCCTACAGGTCTCCATCATATTCTTAACTCGCTGGTGTGGTTCCAATTTGGTGATTACACTGTTATTGAAAATGGCATTGAAGTGGTTAAACATGGCGATTTATGGAGATTCTTCGCAGGCGATCCAACTGCAGGTTCTTTCATGACAGGATTCTTCCCTGTTATGATGTTCGGTTTACCGGGTGCAGCTTTGGCGATGACTTTATTGGCTAAATCCAGCAAAAGAAAATACATTGCAGGGATTATGCTTTCTGCAGCGTTCACTGCCTTTTTAACAGGGATTACCGAACCATTAGAATTCAGCTTTATGTTTTTAGCTTTCCCGCTTTATGTGGTGCATGCGATTCTGACAGGCGTGGCGCAAGTGGTTATGAATATGCTTGATGTTAAGCTGGGCTTTACTTTTTCTGCAGGGCTTTTTGACTATGTGCTTTCCTACGGACTGGGCAGAAATGGCTGGATGTTAATTCCTGTGGGATTAGTGTATTTTGTGCTGTATTTCGTATTATTCTACTTTGCTATTAAAATGTTTAATATTAAAACTCCGGGCAGAGAAGACGAAACTGAAGATGAAAACGAAGCCACAATTATTATAGATGTGGAAAGCCAAGGGCAAAATTATCTTCTAGCCCTAGGTGGAGCAGAAAATATTGTGAAACTTGATAACTGCACCACAAGACTGCGCTTAGATATTAAAAATGTTGAACTGATAAACGAAGCTGCTCTTAAAAAACTTGGTGCTAAGGGAGTTATTAAAGGCGTTAAAGGTAGCTATCAGGTTATTGTTGGACCGGAAGTAGAACATGTAGCGAACCGCATTAAGCAAGCTATGAAGTAAATAATAAGCAGAAAGTCCCCTTCTTTTAGAAGGGGTGGACTGCGAAGCAGGACGGGGTAGTGGTAAACTCAAAAAATTTGAAAAATGTTTCACGTGAAACATTATATGTATAATTCTGCAATAGAAAAGGAATAAACTATGAGATTAGTTATTACAAAAAATGTGGGAAAATGGGCAGCGACTTATGTTCGGGAACAGCTAAAAAAAGCGAACCCAACTGCTGATAAGAATTTCGTCTTAGGTTTGCCGACAGGTGGCACTGCCGTGGATTTATATAAAAATCTTGTGAAATTTTATAATAATAAAGAGGTGAGCTTTAAAAATATTACCTCTTTTAATATGGACGAATATATTGGTTTGCCGGAAAATCATCCGGAAAGCTATCATACTTTTATGTTTGAGCATTTATTTAACCATGTGGATATGGATAAAAGCAAAATTAATATCCCCAATGGTAATGCGGATGACATTAAAAAATTCTGCGCTGATTATGAAGAAAAAATTAAATCCGTAGGTGGTGTGGATTTATTCATTGGCGGCGTAGGCGAAAACGGACACATCGCTTTTAATGAACCATTTTCTTCCCTTGCCTCACATACCCGCGATAAAGAGCTTAAGCAAAATACCATTGAAGCCAATGCGAGATTTTTCGGAGGAGATGTGAATCTTGTGCCGAAAAAAGCTATTACCGTTGGTATTCAGACGCTTTTAGATTCCCGAGAAGTTTTAATTATGATGAGCGGCGAGCGCAAAGCACTAGCTCTGCATCATTGCTTAGAAGGAGCTATATCACACGTTTGGCCTGTATCTATTCTGCAAATGCACCAAAAGGCTTTAATAGTGGTAGACGAAGAGGCAGCCAGTGAAATTAAAGTAAAAACTTATAGATACTTTAAAGATTTTGAAGATGAATATTCATACATAGAAGACTTAGCTAAGTAAAAATTCATTCTTTTTGTAAATTAAATTCCCCTTCTTCAAGAAGGGGTGGACTGCGAAGCAGGACGGGGTAGTTATGGAGCTATGCTCCATAGAACCAAGTTTAGTCGTATCACCTTTGGGGTGATACTCCAATTTAAATTTGTGCGGTTTGGAATTTATTTAAATATAAAAACAGGAACAATTTATGGTTTACGCAATTACCTCTAAAAAAATCTTTAATGGTGAGAATTTTCACGATAATAAAGCGATTATCATTGAGGGTAATCGTATTAAAAATATCCTGCCACGTCAAGAAATTGGCAACATTGAGATAATTGATTACGGCAATAATATTATTGCGCCGGCTTTCGTAGATTTACAAATTAATGGTTGCGGTGGTGTGTTGTTTAATGATGATATATCCACCAAAACCTTAGAGATTATGCTAAAAACAAATCTTTCAGTTGGCACCACCAGCTTTTTACCAACTCTTATTACTGCCGCTGAGGCTGATGTTAAAAGCGCGGTGGAAGTAGCCACACAGATGCACGAAAAATATCCATTTAATATCGTGGGCGTTCATATTGAAGGTCCTTATATTTCTAAAATTAAAAAGGGTATTCATAATCCTGTTTATATGAAGCCAATATCGCCTCAGATGGTAGATTTTTTTATAGAATCTAACAAAAAAATCCCAATTTTGTTGACCTTAGCACCTGAAGAAAACGATGTTGCTTTAATTCAAGCCTTAGCTGTGGCTGGTGTTAAAGTGGCATTAGGACACAGCAATGCTAACTATGCGCAGGCAGCCACAGGGATTGATGCCGGAATTTCCATGGCAACCCATCTGTTTAATGCTATGAGTCCACTAGAGGGAAGGAATCCTAATGTGGTGGGCGCAGTCTTGAACTCTCCTTATGTATCCACAGGAGTGATTATTGATGGTAATCATGTGGATTTTGCTAATGTAGCCTTAGCTCACAAAATAAAAGCTGATAAATTATTTATGGTAACCGACGCTGCCACGCCCATGGGAACCGATATGAAAGAGTTTGTTTTTGCTGACCAAAAAGTATACGTGCAAGGCAATAAATATGTTAATAAAGATGGAACTTTGGCAGGAGCCAATATCACCATGTTGGAATCCGTAGGCAATGCCGTGAATCATGTTAATTTATCCCTTGCAGAGAGCTTAAAAATGGCGAGTTTATATCCGGTAAGAGCTTTTGGGGTTAAAAAAATCGGTAGAGTTTTGGCAGACTATGTGGCTAATCTGATAGTTTTTGATGATAATTACAAGTTAATTGCAACCATAGATGGTGGTAATATCATAAAAGGAGTTAAATAAATGGCTAGATTTAGTATAATATTTCTTGTGTTGTTTGCTATGGCAGGCATGCTGAAAGCAGAAGAAGGTGTATTAGAGGGAGCAACTGCCAGCAGCGTGGAAAATCCGATTAAAGAAATACCTAATTATAAAGGACATTATGTGCGATTCGGTAATTCCATTGCCAAAGCCCAAGGCGCGTATGGTAATATCAGTAATTTTGACTTTAGTATTTTTAGCTATAAGGAATTTATCCTTGGGGTATCTTTAGAAAATGGCATGTATAGTTATCATGGTGGTCATTATGGTAAAATCAACCAAGTTAGTAGTTTTGCCCAAA
>JAISPM010000022.1 GCA_031274895.1 Alphaproteobacteria bacterium | reverse complement strand
CACATTATGGGGCTTTATTCCGAAGGCGGCGTGCATTCACACATGAAACACATGCTTTTTGCCACTGAACATTTTGCAGCTAGTGGCGTGAATGTGGTGTTGCATTTATTTACCGATGGTCGCGATACACCTCCGCAAAGTGCGATTCACTATGTGGATGCCCTTAATAATCTTTTAGCGAAATATCCTAATATTAAGGTAGGCACCGTAAGTGGTCGCTATTATGCTATGGATAGAGACAAACGCTGGGATAGAATTGAACTTGCCTATAACACTATGGTGCTTGGCGAATCTGAGAAAACTTTTGCTACATTCAAAGAGGTTCTTGAAGATTCTTACGCTAATGGCGTTAATGATGAATTCGTTCACCCTGCGGTAATTAGTGGTTATGAGCCAATGAAAGATAGCGATATGTTATTCATGATAAATTACAGAACCGATCGTGCTAGGGAGATTCTTGATGCCCTAGTAATGCCCAACTTTAGCGGCTTTAATCGCAAAAAAGTTATTAATTTTGGCTATTCCTTAGGAATGGTAGCTTATTCTGATTCTTTAGCAGAAAAACTACATACCGTGTTTGCAGCAGAGAATCTTGAAAACACTCTTGGCGAATGGTTAGCCAAACATAATTTAACGCAGGTTAGAGTTGCTGAAACCGAAAAATATCCGCATGTAACCTTCTTTTTTAACGGCGGACGTGAAGAACCATTTGTGGGCGAAGAACGAATCCTTGTGCCATCGCCTAAGGTTGCCACTTACGATTTAAAACCTGAAATGTCAGCCTATGAGGTTACAGAAAAATTAACAAAATATATGGCAGAAAAATCTCCCGATTTTGTGGTAATAAATTATGCCAATGGCGATATGGTAGGACACACGGGTGTATTGGCGGCGGCGGCGGCGGCAGCTGAAACCGTGGATAAATGCTTGGCAGATTTAGAAAAATGCGTGAAAGAAAACGACTACGTATGGATAATTATCGCCGACCACGGCAACTGCGAAACCATGTGGGATTTTATAAACAATGTGCCGCACACTCAGCATACTACTAACTTAGTGAAAGTGGTGCTGGCGAATCAACACGGCACTAATTTTGGACTGGTGGATGGTAAACTGGCAGATATTGCTCCTACAATTTTAAATTTAATGCATGTGGAAATTCCTACTGAAATGTCAGGGAAATCATTGCTTAAAAAATAATATGATTCTAAAGACCATCTCGTCATACCAGCGTAGGCTGGTATCCATTGCCTTAATTATTATAATTGTTGCTCTTAGCGTTGACCATGCTAAGAGCAACATTGTTTTATCGCAAAATGATTTAATTCAAATCTCAGAAACCCTGCGCTTGAATGAATTAGAACTGCGGAATTTAGAAATTTATAAAAATCTGCTGAAGTCGCAAAAAGAACAGCGGGAAAAACAATTATTGCATTATAAAAATACCCTAAGTCGCAATATCGTTTCCCTTTATAAACTCAGCACCTCTTCATTACAGTTGTTGCTTTATAGCGATAACTCCAAGCGCGATGCTTTAATATCCTATTCCCTGCTAACCTATTACACACAATATATTGAAGAAGAAATTTCTAAGGCGAAGGAATACATAGTTCTAATTCAAAAAAATAATCTGGAAAGCCAAAAAATTGAAAAGCGCATTCTGCAAACCAACCTGTCAATTAAAAAAAACACGGAAGTTCTGCGGGATTTTTTAAGAACCAATAGTCCTGCTGTTAATGCGCAAGAGTTGAAAGAATCTAATGCTAAGTTAGTTAAAGAATCCTCAAATTTAGCGAATCTTATTAAAAATCTTAATAAAAAACATTATTTAGATAGTGAACTGGGTAGCGATAATATCGTCCTGCGTCAACGCGGTAGTTTTGTATGGATAAATGCCGGCTTTTTAGAGGCAGGATTCAAAAAAAGCGAGAATCCGCTTTATAAAAATGGCATTGTGTTGCTGAGCCTGCCCAATTCGCAAATCGTATCGCCCGCCGATGGCGAAATTTTATTCGTGGACGATTTTGATAAATTCAATAAAGTAATTATTATTAAACATTCTGCAAGTGTTTATTCGGTTATTTCAGGAAACATCACGCCGCTAATAAGGCAGCTGCAATTGGTGAAAAAGCATGAACCCATCGCCTTAAGTGAACAAAAAATTTCCCTCGTGTATTTTGAAATTAAATATGATAACGAATCATCAGACCCTCTAACTTGGTTAGCAAAGAGGGAAAAATAATGAAAAAACTTCTCATAATTGTGGTTTTGCTGGTTCTGATTGTGTTTGTAGTGGCGGAAATTAACAAAAAACCTCGGATAACGGCAGAACATGAAGATGTTTACGAATCCGTCAACCTTTTTACCACAATTTTATATGAGGTGAAACAGTCTTACTATAAAGATATATCCTTCAGCACATTGATTAGTTATGCCATAGAGGGCATGTTGGAGAAGTTAGACCCTTACAGCACCTACATGAAGGCGGAAGATTTTGAGGGGCTTCACAATTACACCAACGGCGAACTCTACGGTGTGGGCATCCAATATTTTAAAAACAAAAATAACCTGATTGAAATTTTGCACGTGGTGGATGGCTCACCTGCCAGCCGTGGCGGCGTGAAATCGGGCGATGTGGTATTAAGTATTAACAATAAAGCGGTTAGTTATTTAGGCGTGATGGATGTTTCTAAAATTCTGGCAGAAAAAGACAACAACATCCGATTTGATTTAATGCATGCCAATAAAAAATCTTATAGTATCAGCCTTAATAAAGAACACATGAAACTGGACGATATTTCTATAGAAAGATACGGTAATATTTTATATGTCAGAATTCCGTCTTTTAATGTGAACACCTCCGAGGACTTAAAGAAAATTATTAATAAAAATAAAATGAGTGCTGTAATTTTAGATTTACGCAACAACGGCGGCGGACTTTTTAACCAAGCCATCGCAGCGGCAGATTTATTTTTAGATGGAAGGATGATTGCCAAGTTGGAAAACTCTAACACGGGCAGAGAGGAAATTTTCACCTCAAGTCGTGGCGATATTTTAAAGGGCAAGTCTATGGCGATTTTAATAGATGGCACCTCGGCTTCGGCATCGGAAGTTTTGGCAGGCGCACTGCAGGAAAACCGCAGAGCAGTAATTGTCGGCAGCAAAAGCTATGGCAAGGGCGTGGTGCAAGATGTTTCCTCTATCGGCAACGGCGATTATTTAAAGCTCACCACAGGAGAATATCTGCTGCCTAACAATAAAAGTGTTGATGGTATCGGCATTATACCTGATATTGTGGCTGAGAATGCGCTAAATAAAGCATTAGAAATTTTAAAATAACCCGTCATACCAGCGTAGGCTGGTAGCCGCAGGCGCTTGCGTCGCAGACAGAAAAATAATTATTATTTTCTACCCTGCGGGGCAGTGGATGCCGTTCTCCAACGGCATGACGAATAGAATAGGAATAAATATGTATAGAAAAGGCGTGGGCGCAGTTATTATCAATAGTGCAGGAAAAATTTTTGTTGGTGAAAGGCGAGACGTGGCAGGAGAATGGCAAATGCCCCAAGGCGGACTTGATGGAGATGAAGAGCTTGAGCTAGCCATATTTCGTGAACTAAAGGAAGAGGTCGGCACCGATAAGTTTGAAATTATCGCCAAAACCGATTGGCTTCGCTACGAATTGCCCACAGACTTCCGCAAAAACTTTTGGGGCGGAAAGTATATCGGACAAGAGCAGGTTTGGTTCTTTTTGCGGTTCACAGGAAATGATAATGATTTTAACCTCAATGCTGACTCACACCCGGAGTTCGCCCAATGGCAATGGGTAGAAAGTAGCGTTGTGCTTGAACGCATCACCGAGTTTAAGCGTGATGTTTATGAGCAGATTATAGAGTTTGGTAGGGTGAATAAGATTATTGTTTAATAATCCCTAGCAGTGTGCATTATGTTAGCAATATTAATAAAACCAACTTCTATCTCATAAACAACATAATACTTAGTTCGCGGCACAAAAAACTCCCTTGTTCCATCGTATCTGCCCGCTACTCCAATGTATGGATTTTGTGATATTGTTTCTACGGCTTTATGTATTTTATTTACAATTTTTTGGGCAGATAAATTGTTATCTTTAGCAATATATTCATATATTTCTTCTATACTTATTTCTGCTTTTTTGGATATAAGAGCTTTCATTTTTATTTATGATTTTTCATATATTCATCCATATCTTTTTTAAATTCTTCATAACTACGAACTCTTCCTGCCCTTATATCATCAATTCCTTCTTGGATTTCTGCTAATATTCTTTCCTCTTTAGCTATATAATTGAGGACTTTATCTATAACCTCATCTCTATTTCTATTTTGCATTTTTGCAAAATTATCTATTTTTGCAATAACTTCTTCATTAGTCATTGTATTTCTCCTCTGATTTCAATTTACTTAATTGTAATATATGCTAATCCAAATAGCAATTCATTTACTTTTTCCTAATATTTATTAACAAAGCCCACAGCAATCATATTAGTTATACACATTTAAGATTGCACTAATTTGCATCTCAATTACAGCAAGCCTATTAAAAAGCAAAACCGCTAAAACCAAGGCAATTCCTAATGTGTATAAATTCTATTTTATATATGGTCAAAAAAGTATTTTCGTGATAGCATAAAAATTGGAAAATTTATCCACAAATCTATCCACAGATTCAGTGGATAAAAAATTAACCATTGATTCGCAGTAAGAAACCACAAGTCTGCCGCCATAAAATATAAAAAAACAAAATAATCCTTGACAAGCAAAACCACCATTTAAGATAAAACCCCGTAAATCCATGTCAACAAAAAAAAATTTAAATACTAAAATAACCGGTAAAGAGCTGATAAAAAGCCTCGCACAAGATATTCCCATCTCCGCAGGCATTTATAAAATGATGGATTCGCAGCGAAAAATTATCTATATCGGCAAGGCAAAAAACTTAAAAAATCGCGTTACATCCTACTCTAACCTGCATTTGTTGCCACGCACCGAGGTGATGGTTGGACTGATTCACCATATTGAATGGGTCATTACTAAAGACGAGCAAGATGCCCTGCTACTGGAAGCTGACCTAATCAAACATTTTAAGCCCCGCTACAATATTTTACTGAAAGATGATAAGGCATTTCCGTTTATTAAAATAGAAAATACGCTTAACTTTCCAAGAATTACCAAAATCCGCTCCAAAAATGGCACCCCCGATAAAAATACCTTTGGACCCTTCGCCTCAAGTAGAAATGTGGAAGAAAGCGTTAAGATGATTCAAAAAATGTTTCAAATCCGTAGCTGTTCCGACGCCGCTTTTGAAGGTCGGAAACAACCCTGCGTATTATATCAAATAAAGCGTTGCTCGGCTCCTTGTGTTGATAAAATATCTCAAGCCGATTACGAGAGCAGCCTCAAGCAAACCACTATCTTTTTAAAAGGTTCCACTGATAATCTTAAAGAAGAGTTAAAAATCGCCATGCAAGAGGCATCTAAAAATAATAACTTTGAGCAAGCCATAATTTTTCGCGAACGCATAAAAGCCCTCTCACAACTTAATGCCTCGCAAAGTATTATGTTAGATAACAGTGAAAATTCTGACTTTTTGGCACTCATAGAACACAATGGCTATTATTTATTTAAGGTTTTTATGTTTAAAGGCGGTCATAACTACGGTAGTTTAGACTTTCCCAGCAAAATTCTGCTTGAAGAAACTCAGGAAAGTGCGCTGTCTTCCTTTATTACACAATTTTACGATAACCGCGATATTCCCGATAAAATTTATACCAATATCCCCTTAGAAAAAGACACGGTCGAAAATCTGCAATCATTCTTAAAAACCCGTCGTGCTAAAAAAGTGGCAATTAGCAGCCCTAAAGGCAGGTCAGCTGAAATTATGGATATTGTGGTGCGCAATGCCTTTGAAAGCCTTAATAAATATGAAGAAAATTCGCAAAAATGGCAAAAACATTTTGAAGACCTGCAACACTTCTTTAAAATTGATAAGCCTATCACCAAAATTGAAGTTTACGATAACTCGCACCTTTACGGAACTTTTCCACTGGGAGCCATGGTTTCGGTGCGCATATGGGGTTTTGAGAAAAAAGAATATCGCACCTTTAATTTAAAAGATGAAAATATAGATAGTCGCGATGACTACGCTATTCTAAGACATACGCTCACAAGAAGGTTTACTCGCATGCTGAAGGAAAATCAAGAAGCTCCACAGCTGGTTTTTATAGATGGCGGTAAGGGGCAATTAAATATCGCCATGCAGGTATTAAAAGAATTAGACATATCTAACATTAAACTTGTAGCCATCGCAAAAGGTGTGGATAGAAACGCCGGTGAGGAAACTCTATTCACCGATAGTGGCGAGGAATTACATCCTAATAAATTTTCTTCCACACTGCATTTTATTCAAATGATTCGGAATGAAGTGCATCGCCATGCCGTTAAAAGTGTGGCTAAACGGAAACTTAGCTCGTTGACAAAGTCGGAAATTGATAAAATTCCTGAAATTGGCAGCAAAAGGAAAAAAGATTTACTAAATTATTTTGGCTCTATAGATAAAGTAAAAGACGCCTCCATTGATGAGCTAACAAAAGTAAAAGGTATTAGCGAAAATATTGCTAAAAATATATTTAATTACTTTCATTAGTGTTAGTAAAATTCCCCTCTCAAAGAAGAAGGGGTGGATTGCCGTAGGCAAGACGGGGTAGTGGGGAATTATTTAACAAAAATAAATAAACTTTAATGCTACGCATAAACTATTGATTCCACTACCCCGTCCACTTCGTGTCCACCCCTTCGCCAGCGAAGGGGAATGTTTTTATTAACTAACAAATATTATAGTCATAATTAAATTAAATAAAAAACCGATAAGTATAGGTATGGAGGTTCTTTTCATAATATCAAACGGACTCACCTTAGCGATACCTGACACTGCAATTACAACGCCGCTTACAGGCGACATGGCGCGACCCATGTTAGAGGCTTGCAATGTTGGCAACATCATGGTAGTGCCGCTTATCCCTAAACTATTTGCAAGGGATGGTATCATCGGCGCAAAAGCCAAGTAAATTGCATTACCTGAGCCTGTCATAAAGGCTCCGCCTAAGGTTATTACAGCCAAAAGAACCGTCATGGAGTGTGCCGGAAATCCTGCACTTTTTGAGAAATTAATCATATCATCAATAACACCGATTGCCATTAAGCCATTGGCAAAAAAACCTGCTGCCACCAAAAGCACCACCACGGAAGTAAAGGAATCTCCCATGCCTTTAAAGAAACTTTCAAAGGTATTACACACGGCTTTAAAGTTCCTTTTCACCGCTAATTCAGTGATAAATATGATGGCAACCGATAGTAAAACCACTATATTCACATTAACATTAAAGTTAAAGCCTAATTTTGGCATAACAATAGGGAAAAGTATTATAAATATAATTGGTAAAAATGGCAGTATGGCATAAAACTTAGGCGCACCTAAATTTTTATCATTTATTGTTTGCTCGCTTGCCTTAAAGCCGATTTTTTTATCCATATATTTTTGCCAAAACACATGCGATATACCCACAACTAAAATTGTCGCCAACGCCATCGGTAAAACTTTATAAAGTGTAAATACCAGCAAATCTTCTCCTAAAAAGTTGGCAGCGGCGATACTATCTACGGCTAAAGGCGAAAATGTTACGGCACTGCTGGTGGCAATTACCGCTGCAGCAGATAGTGGACTGATAGAAAGAGCCACAAGAGTTGGAAAAATCGTTACCATCAGCAATAAACCTAAACCACTGGCAGAAGGCACGGCGAGTGTTAAAGACACACTCACAAGATAAGCTAAAAACAGCAATAACGATGGAGAGTTTAGCTTTTTTAAAGGTTTCGTAAAAACTAATACCACCGAATCGTTGGCTTTAATTTCTGACATATACATGGAAAATCCACTTAATAACATAATTATTAAACCCAGCCCTGCCGTTTGCACGCTAAACATGTAATCTAAAAATGCCAGAAGGTCGCCCACCATTAAACCCGTGGGCTTAACATTACTTGGTAATATTTCCACCTGTTTTAACAGGGCGGCTGAGGTCATTAAAATAAAGCCTCCGATTAAAAGAACAATTTTAGCAGAATATCCTTTTAGTATTAATCTTCCAATTAAAATAATTGTTGCAATAACAATTAAAGCCGATATTATCATTTTACTTTCCTCTTTTTATTATTTGATTTTATTGCTTTCAGCGTAATTAAATAAAGTAGTAGCGAGTTCACTAACCATGGCTGTGGCTAAATTTAAAGATTGCACCGGTAAAAATTCATAAATACTATGAAAGTTATAAGCCCCTGTAAATATATTCGGACAAGGGATTCCCTTTTGCGAAATCACAGCTCCATCGTAGCCGCCTCGCATAATTAATTTTTTGGGCTGAATATTTAAATTGTTCATGGCTTCTAATATTATATCTTCTGTCCATGGAAATTTTGCTAAATGATTTGCCACATTAGAGTATCTTGAATTGGTGGTCAACGCTACCGTATTTTCTCCGTAGGTTTTATTAAATTCTACCACCAAATTTTTAATAAAATTCAGCCTTTCGTTGCGACTTTCTACGCCAAAGTCTCTAATATCAATATTTAAAATGGTTTTAGCAGTATTCCCTTGCAGATTTTTTATCCAAAAATAGCCCTCAACACCCTCTGTGTGTTCAGGTCTTTCTTGTGCGGGAAATTTCGATATAAATTCATGGGCAATTAAAAGCGAATTCACCATTTTCCCCTTGGCTGACATAGGGTGCGCGCTTACTCCGTTAAAAATTATTTCAGCATCATCGGCATTCCAATTTTCTGTGCAATATTCGCCCACACTACCGCCATCCAACATAAAGCCAATATCTGCAAAATTTGTTTCACTAAAGGCTTTTGCACCAAGCAGACCTTGTTCTTCATCGGGCAGAAAAGCAACTTTAATTTCGCCGTGTTTAATCTGTGGATTATCTGCTAAGTATTGCAGTCCACTTACAATAGCCGCCAAACCTGCTTTATCATCGGCTCCAAGCAGCGAGGTGCCATCGGTTGTGATAATATCTTCACCAATATAATTTTTTAATTCAGGAAATTTACTAACCGACATCACTATATTTTTATTGGCATTTAGAACAATATCGCCACCATTATAATTTTTATGAATTTGCGCATAGGTATCTGTTGTTTGTTCACTGCTGGTATCTAAATGTGCGCTGAACAGCAGTCTTGGGACAGGAGTATTGGTATTCGCAGGCAGTGTAGCAGTCAGAATGCAATTGTCTGCCACACAAACATCAATAAGACCAATATCGCTTAGCTCAGCTGCAATTAAATTTGCCAATTCGAATTCTCTTTGATTACTGGGCAAAACTCCGGCTTTAGGAATGGTTGTAGTATTGATTTTAGTGTATTTTATAAAACGATCGACAACGCTCATAACAATCACCTTTTTGTGTTATAAAGTAAAAGAATCTTAATTCCTTCCACAACAATTATAACAGAAAACTACATAAATTTGCAACCCTAAAAAACACTTCCATTAATTATAAATCTGATATATTCTATTACTGTAATTAAGGTCTATAAAACTAAATGAAACAACTGCCTAATATTTTAACATTAATAAGATTAGTTATAATTCCCAGCTTTATCGCCATGCTTTTTGTGGAAGATACCATTTTTAATCGCTGGATATTCCTAATTTTATTCACCATTGCCAGTATCACCGATTTTCTTGATGGCTACTTGGCGCGCAAATATCAGGTAACTTCTAACTTTGGGCGAATCTTTGACCCAATTGCCGATAAGTCGTTAATTATTATTGTTTGCATTATGGTTTTATTAAAAGATGTCGACCTTGCAAAATTAATTATCATCCCTGTAATGATAACAATTTTAAGAGAGTTGGTAATATCGGGTGTGCGCGAAGGAATCGCTACGCAGCAGGTAATTATTAAGGTTAACAGAATAGGAAAATACAAAGCCACCTTTCAAATGTTGGCACTCGGATTTTTAATAATCGGCGGCTACGAAAACGATTTTTACGAAAATTGCATGAATTTTGGCGTCCTGCTACTGTATTTTTCAGTAATTTTGTCGCTGCTCTCAGGCTTTCAGTATCTTAATCAATCTTATAAATCAATAAAAACTAATAAGGAGAAGCAACATGGAAATTAAAAAAGAAAATAACCCAAACTCAAGGGAAGCCAGACTATATCGCATTATTAACGAGTATATCCAAGCCAAAGATAAACTTGAAGAACAAGATATTCACAACACCATTGTAATGTATGGTTCAGCGCGGATTTTATCGCACGAGGAAGCCGAAAAAAATCTGCAATTGGCGCAAGAAAATTTAAAAACCGCAGAAGATAAAACCGTTGCCGAAAAGTTCTTAAAAAAAGCGGAACATAAATTAGAAATTGCCGAATATTACGAAAGAGCGCGGGAATTAGCGCATAAATTCGCCACATGGTCTAAAAATTTGCCGAAAAAAGAAAAATATTACATCTGTAGCGGTGGCGGACCGGGCATTATGGAAGCTGCCAATCGTGGAGCCTTTGAGGCAGGTGAAAAATCCATTGGACTAAATATAGACTTACCCTTTGAGCAAAGCTCTAACAAGTATGTTAGTTCAGATTTAGATATTAATTTTAATTATTTTTTCATGAGAAAATTCTGGTTCGCATATTTTGCCAAGGCATTTATTGTATTCCCGGGTGGATTTGGCACCATGGATGAATTATTTGAAATGCTGACTTTAGAACAAACCAATAAAATGGGTAAAAAAGTTCCTGTGGTATTTTTTGGTAAAGACTTTTTTGATAAAGTATTAAATATTGAGCTTTTTGAAAAGTATTCTTTAATTAGTGAAGACGATAAAAATCAATTTTTAATTACCGATTCCATTGAAGAAACCTTTGAGTATGTAACTAACAGACTATTCTCCATGGAGTAAAATAATAATACGTCATACCAGACTCGGATGGTCATCCACTGCGTCGCAGACAAGAATAAATTTATGTTTTTTTTCAACCCTGCGGGGCAATGGATGCCGTCCTACGACGGCATGACGAGGGGTCGTATAAAATGTTTAAGCCGCAAATATTAATTATAGATGATGATGAAAAAATTGGTGAATTACTATCCAAATTATTCATCATCAACGGCTACATAGCTTTTTATGCGCTAAATACTGAGGACGCGCGCAAACTTATAAAATACATATCTTTTAACGCCCTAGTGGTAGACTATATGATGCCAAAGGAAAACGGTATAGATTTTATATCTTCATTACACGCCGCAAATATCAATATTCCCTCAATAATGCTGAGTGCGGTGGATGAAATTGATAATAAAATCACGGCTTTCCAAGGGGGCGCAAACGATTATTTAACCAAGCCGTTTAACTCTAAAGAATTACTCTTAAGAGTGCAAAATCTGCTGAAAATTCGCTTTGATGCTGTAGATAATTCGCAAGACACCATTAGGCAAGGCGATATACTGTTTAATAAAACCAGCAATTCTTTAAAAATTAATAATATAGAAATTAATCTATCAACTTTAGAGATGGAAATTTTTAAAATATTTATTAATAATGTTAATAAAACCATTTATAAGGAAGATATTCTTAAGGGCTTAGGACGGCAAATAACCGAAAGCAACCTTAATACTTTAAATGTGAATATTATGCGTTTAAGGAAAAAATTGGAAAGCAATAATAAAAAATACATCAAAACCATAAGAGGAAAAGGCTTTGTTCTTACAACTGCGTAATTTTTTAAAGCAATTAAAGCGATTTTATCATCGGCATATTGCAATTCCCATAAAGAATCTCTTGCCGAAAAGCCTTTATTACCGCACGATTTTAATCATTTCAAGCACCCTGCTGTTGGTGCAAATTGCGGCAGCAGTAATTTTTTACGATAACTACTGGCGGCAAATCCGCGGATTTTTATTAAGAAACCTCTCTAATAACATTGCCAATATTATTTCACAAGCAAATGAAACCACAAGCCCGCAAGAAGTTGAAAATGTAATTGAAAGATTCCGCAAATATTCTACCCTTAATCCGCAAATGTTGATAATTAATGACCCGAATAATCCTATGTTGCAGTCTAACTCGCGGGCATTTAATTTAGGTAAAGAGATTCAAGCAATGCTGCCTAATAACCCTATTTATGTTAAGGAATACGGGGCAGATTTTTCTATTATTCGGCTATCGGTTTTGGTTAGAGACAACATTTACATTACCTTTTATTTAGAAAAAGACCTATTTTTTATAAAATCCATCGCATTTTTTGTAATTGCTGCGGTGATGTTATATCTGCTATCGCTTTTAATCATTGTTTGGTTTATCAGGCTGCAACTGCGACCTATTAATAAATTATCTAAATATGCCAAACAATTCGGTAAAGGTGAGAAGATTCCTTATATTCAACCACGAGGCAGTATAGAAATTCGCGAAACCACCATTGCGTTTAACGAAATGACCTCGCAGATTCAGCGGTTTATAGAACAACGCACCATGTTGCTTTCAAGCGTTTCGCACGATTTAAAAACTTCTCTGACAAAAATGAATCTGATTTTAGATATTCATGAAAGCCCTGTGAATGCAGAACTTAAAGAAGAGGTTGAAAGCATGTATCAAATGATTTCCTCTTACTTAAGTTTTGCGCGCGATGATTCTGTGGTATATGAAAAACAATATATTAATATTAAAGAATTTTTTAAATCTATCATAAAAAATCCTAATTATGGTAGCATGAGTATTAACATTAGCTTTGAGCAGTCTCATAAAATTATTGAAATCAGCCCTTTATTGTTTCGTAGGGCGATAGATAATATTTTAAGTAATGCTATAGGATTCGCCAAAAAAATTGATATTACCATTAAAGACTTAGGCAATCATAATTTAAAAATTTCCATAGAAGACGATGGCAGCGGCATTCCTGAAGAAGCCAGAGAGCTGGTTTTCCGACCGTTTTATAAGGTGAACGAAGCCAGAACTGCCAAAAAAGGCAGTGTCGGCTTAGGACTGTATATTGTAAAAGATATTATCACCAAACACGGCGGGAATATTGAGCTGGGCGATTCCCAATACGGCGGACTGCGTGTTGATATTACCATGCCGATTTAACTTTACGGAAAAAAGTCCCCTTCTAGCAGAAGGGGTGGCAGCGGAGCTGACGGGGTAGTGGAATCAACCCTTAAAACAAATACCCAATTTTCATATTAGCAGAGAAGCCATTGCGAGTGCCAATGTAATACTTACCACCCATACCAACATTAAAGCCTGAAGACTCATAAAAACGAGATGCTCTTAAGGAAAGGCTTTGGTTGTAGCCTGCCTCTATTACTTGGGTAGCTCCTTTTATTATCGGGGATTCTATTGCTGTATTGGCGGTTGTGGCGTTGGCTTCGCCTGCCATTTCTTGTTCGTAAGCGTAGCCTAAATATACACCATTGTATTTAGCCCTTAGTCCTGCGGTGGCTCGAGACGACATTATATTTGCAAAGTTAATCTCTTCTTTTGTATCAAGAGTTATGGTTTGACCTTGCTGCATTGTGGCAAGGTATTTCACATATTCATTCAATGTGAATTTATCGCTTATGTTTTGTAATAGTCCTACTCCTGCGTGTCCGCTGTAATATAGAGAACCAATGTTATACTTGGCGTCAGGAGAATAATCAGCACTATATCTTGTTGTAGCATAACCTGCTCTGATTGAACCATCTACATAGATAAAATCAAAAGATAATCTACCAAGAAAACCTGCACCTGCGTAAGCATTCTTGCCATCACCTTTAACGATAGAATCCTCAAACTCATTGTAAGTATTATGCTTACCGCTGCCTGCTTCTAAAAATGCTCCGTAGGTGTAGTTATTGATTTTACTGCCCAAGCCAACCAGCAACGAGCCACTTTGTATATCCACATGTGAGCCACTGTTTAATTTTATGGATGAAACATTAATGCCTGAGAACATTCCGTTGCTATCGTCATATAACATAGAATCTAAAGTATCATTGCTATCTGCTATAAGGTCTGCTCCTTGGACTAACACACCAAGGGAAGATAAATGCCCTTCTAGTAAAGATTTTGTTTCGGGGTTTAGATTGCCGCCAACCTCTATATCTTGTTTTATTTGGGCATATAAATCACTACCATCTACAAGTATTTCCCAGTCGTAAATTGCTGTGGCACCTGAACGCATTTTACCGCTGGCTTGGTTAATGCTATTACCACTCATGTTTGATACCAAAAATATCTTATCGCCCGCACTAAGATGGCTGTTATCTTTTAAGTATAGACCAACAATAGTATTATCCATGTCTATGGCGGAATCGGTGGCGGTTAGCATTGGGATGTTTAGATTTAAACCGTCGGTGTAGAAGTTGTAGTTGTCAAAACCGCTTGCGCTTAGCACGGTTATGGTGGTTTGTAAATTTAAGATATTGCCTGATACTTCGCCACTACCGCTTTCGGAAACACCACCGAATATAGAGGCTTGGGATAGGTCGGGGGTGCCGTCGATATTTACTACATTGTTGATTGCCATACCATCAACGATATAACCTCCATATATATTTCCAACAACTGACCCTCCCACTATACTTACACTATTGTTGCTAACTTTTATTTCAGGAATGTCTACATTGGTAATGCTACCATAAATATTTCCTTCAATTGTGCTGTTTTCTATGGATACACTGTTGCCTGAGCTTTCTCTGCCATAGCGCACTCCTGCTATGGTAGCTCCTACAAAGGTTGAGTTTTTTATTTCTACGCTATTGTTGGTGGTTACATTTACTGCTATGGTGGAGGAAGATGCTTTATTATCTGAACCTTCTGCACCATAGATTTTAGTAGTGGTATTGCTGGAAGTAAGGTCGCTTAAATAAACAGAATTAGAATCTACAATCCTATTTACATAATCAGAAGCAAGAGTAAAACCATATCCACCATAGACTGCAGCAATTGCTCCTGATTTTATTATAACTTTATTATTTCTTACTTCACCTCCGCCAATAGCACCATAAATATCTTTTGTATAAGTATTATGAGAAGTTTCGTTTATATTCACAGTGTTATTAGAAGCATTGTATGTATCACTACCACCGGAAGATGTTATCTTTCCTGCTCCGAAAATTACTCCTATATTACTTAATGATGCACTAATACTTACAGTATTACCTGTAATATCTGACTTACTCTGTGGCAATGCTCCATAAATACTAAAATTGCCAATATCTAGACCGTTTTTAGCAAAATAAACAGTATTGTCTTTTGAATCAAGCCAAGTAGTCCCATTCAAATTACCTACAATATCTGCAGTAGGATTTTTAGTTATATAGATAGTTCTACTTGCAAAGGCTGGCGATATAGCAAATAAAAGTATTAAACATATACTAATAAATAGTTTTTTCATAGTCTTCCTTAAAAGATTTAGCTAAGTTTTATTTGTGAAGATTCTGTCAAGAATCTTCACCCTTTAATAACCTTATTAAAGGCTTTACGAAGCTAAACGCCTGAGATTCATTAAAAACTTTAGAAAAAATAGATTGGCATTATATTGCGTGGAATTGAGATTTAGGAAAATATTTGGGATTTTAGGTAGGTTTACAAATGCTTATGATAGCCATGGCAAAGGGCGATGGATAGGGCATCTATAGCATCGTCTTTCATATCTTTTATATTTGGCATTACGAATTTAAGCATAGCTTTAACCTGCTCTTTATCGGCATGACCGTTGCCTGCCACGGTTTTTTTAATGGTGGTTGGTGAATATTCAAAAACGCTCAAATCGTAAATTGCGGGAATCATCAGGGCAACTCCTCGCGCATAGCCAAGTTTTAGCGCACTGCGAGGGTTATTATTGACGAAAGTTTCTTCAATTGCCACCACATCAGGAGTAAAGTCGGTAATTACCTGCTTGAGACCATCGTATATGGTATGTAAACGCACCGAATCGCTATTTTTATTTGATGGATGAATTATACCGCAATCAACAAACTGCACACTGCTATTAACCACATTGATAATGCCCCAGCCTGTGTAGTTTAATCCTGTATCTATGCCTAATATCTTCATTGAACTTCTTTAAGATTGGTATAATTAGTAAGGGCAGTAATAAATTCCGGCACCACAAGAACTAAAAAAAAGCCCTCCCTTTGCACACTATCTCGCAAAGAGTTAACCTCATAAATATATTTATTACAAATATTCATGGAGCAAATAAAGGCGTAATCTTCCAGTTTCATATAAATTACGTTTGGCATATCATCTAGCCTTCTGGCATTTAAAATCACCCGTTGAAAGTAAAAAATTACCTCAAAGCCAAAGTCATTCACAATTTTATCTAAAGAATTTCTAATTTCCGTCTCAGAGTATTGGATTCTGCTGGCTTCAGCATTAGGCGGCAAATTGGTAACCATTCTGCCATCATCACGTGGTCGGTTATTGACCTTAGGAGTAGGCAACGGTTGACTTTCTGTTGTGCTTGGAGCAGATTCCTCTGTTGGCGGAGTTTCTTGTGGAATTGTAGGAGCAACAGGTGCCTCGGGATCAGGATTAAAAATTCCATGAACCGGAGCATTAGTATCTACGATATTAATTTTATATCTGCCGAATATATTTTGCATTAAATGAGCTTGCCCTGAGGTAACCTTATCTATTTGATCCTGATATATCAAAAAAACACCTTTAACACCCAGTGCTGTAAAACAAACGATGGTAAAAACAATCCCTGCACCTGCCCAGCTTTTAATGTTCCTTATGAAATTTATTTTCATAAAAATAAGCGTAATTAATGTAGTAATAACCGCAATAGCTATTAGCTCTAAGGTATTAATGCTACCAAACATTGTATCAAAAAATATTGTTAAATTCATTAACCTAAATTCTGGAGAATCTCCTCTGCAATATCAAAATTAGAGAAAACTTTCTGCACATCGTCTAAATCTTCTAATTCTTCAATTAATCTTAGAACGTTAGTTGCCTGCTTTTCGTCTGTAATGGGAATATCCATTTTAGGTTTCCACCCTAAATAGGCAGATGTATATTCTTTACCGAGTTTTTCTGCCAAAGTGTTCGCCACGGCATGAAGATTCTCAATCGCTGTCAACACTGTGAAGGATTCTTCATCTTCAGTTATATCTTCCGCACCTGCTTCAATGGCAATTTCAAAAATTTTATCAAATGATAAATTTTCTTTAGAAAAAGTGATAAACCCAAGATGGTCAAACATAAAATTTACACTGCCGTTTTCGCCTAAATTACCACCTAACTTGGTAAACCATGACCGCACCTCGCTGGCTGTGCGATTACGATTATCGGTTAAGGCTTCAACTATCACTGCCACGCCACCTACGGCATAGCCTTCGTAGCGAATTTCTTCGTAATTTTCGCCAACTCCTGCGCTTAGAGCTTTTTTAATGGCGCGCTCAATGTTATCTTTTGGCATGTTGTTGGCTCTAGCTTCGGCGATGGCTCCCCGTAATCTTGGGTTTGAAGCCACATCGGCAGACCCCATTTTTACGGCTACTGTAATTTCTTTTTGAAGTTTCGTAAATAGTTTTGAGCGTTTTTTATCTTGCGCCCCTTTACGGAACATAATATTTTTAAACTGCGAATGTCCTGCCATGATTCCTCTATATTTATATCATTCTCTTAAGTTCACCGGTTTTGCGGAATATCTTATTAAAGATTATCATAACCACATGAACCACCACTAAAAACATTAAAAAATTTACCATTATCACATGAAAAAATGCCATTAAATTTTTAAATCCAAGGATATTTACTTGTAAAAATTCGCTGAGAACTTTGGCGAATTCTACATCGTTCACGTCCGTATTCGCTAACATACCAAAAATTGGAATGAAAAACAGCAGTGCATACATGGCAACATGAACCAAGGTTTCTATATTTGCCTCCAAAGTAGATGTGGCATAGGTTTTTGGAAATTTATTGAAAAGTCGCCAAATTATATTCAAAGTAATAAAAACCAGCATAATTGTGCCAAGCAAAAAATGGATTTCCATGTTAAAGTTTGTGGTAATAATAATTAAAACAATTAATACGAATCGCCCCCAGTGGAAGATTTTTGAAATTGGCGAATATTTATCGTCTTTATCTAAGCTAAACATTTTGATTCTCTTTTTTAAATATCTTACCATATTTTATAGATTCTATAAAAATACATTTACCCATAGAATCTATTTCTAAAAGCGTGCCTGCCAGCATGCCTTCACCAAGGGCTGGAGTTAGCCTTAACTTGGGTGCAGAATCCTGTAGAAAAAAAGTTGAAAGGGCGGATTCTATACTCATACCAATTACGGAATTGTAATCACCGCACATCCCTACATCTGTTTGAAAACCTGTGTCGTTTGGCAGAATTCGTGCGTCTGCCGTTGGCATATGGGTATGCGTTCCTAACACTGCAGATACTTTGCCATCAAGAAAAAAGCCCATGGCGTTTTTTTCGGAGGTGGTTTCTGCATGAAAATCTACAATTATGGCATCTATATCTTCTGTTAATTTATATTCTTCTAAAAAGGTATTAATGTGAGCGAACGGGTCAGTGGTTTCTAATTTAGAATGCATAAAAAGTTTGCCCAATAAATTAATTACCAGTATTTTTGTGTTTTTATGATTTAGGATATAATAACCCTGTCCTGCGGCATTAACATAATTAAGCGGGCGGATTAGTTTCGGCTGTGTAGTTATATAATCCATAATATTTGGATTATCAAAGGAGTGATTGCCAAGGGTGATAACATCAACTCCTAGGGCGAACATATCTTCGGCTATGCCTTGAGTTATACCAAAGCCATGGGCGGAGTTTTCACCATTAACAATGATTATATCTAGGTTTAGTTCCTCTTTAAGACTTGGCAGGTATTGTGCTAAAACCTCTCGTCCCGATTTACCAACCACATCACCGCAAAATAATATTTTCATTCGTCTGTTTCACTATTCAACAGGATATTCTAACCCTGAGGAGTTGATTCGTCAAACTAAAACATCCAACCAAGTTTAGCACTAACCGAGAAGCCATTACGAACACCGATGTAGTATTTACCACCCAAGCCAATATTCAATGAGCCAACATTAACGCCTGCACTTTTAC
>JAISPM010000013.1 GCA_031274895.1 Alphaproteobacteria bacterium | reverse complement strand
TGTAATGCCCTTCACAAAATGGCAGAAGAGGTTTATTATACAGGACTTGAAGAGTTTGGAGAATTAAGCGAGGGCTTTAAAAAAGGCACCATTGGTAGTTCTACCATGCCGCAAAAAATTAATCCTAAGAATGCCAAAGGGATTATTGCCAACTCGCAAAAATTGTATTCCATTCTTACCCCCGGATTATTTTCTTCAGTAAGACTATTTGAAGGCGATAGTTCTTCCTATCTGCTATTTGATACCCTTTTGGGAGAAGCAGTTGAATTAACCTGTGAGGTGCTAATTCGTGCCGAAGAGCTTAGCAGAACTTTAGTTGTCCACAAAGAAAGAATGTATCAAAATATATTACTCACCAAGGGGCTTGATAATAGCGAATATGTGATGATGTGCCTTGCAGAAAAACTTGGCAAAGATAAAGCGCACACTTTGGTATATGATACGGTTATGCAGGTATCCTTAGAGGGCAAAGATTATTTAACCGCACTGAAAGAAAATCCTGAAATTAGTGCAATATTTTCAGTTGCAGAGATTGAGAATATGCTGAAACCCGAAAATTACGTTGGCATAGGTAGCCATATAGCTCATAAAATGGCGGATGAGGCGGTAAAAACTGCGAAGATATTAAATTTAAAATAAATTCCACTACCCCGTCTTGCTACGCAATCCACCCCTTCGCCCAGCGAAGGGGAATTTATTTTTTAAGTGGAGATATTGCCCAACGAAAAAGTAAAGCCCTAAAACCTATTTTATCCGCATCATGTCCGCCAAGATTATGGATACGAAAAATATTAATTGATTATGCGGGCATGGCTAAGGATAAAATAGGTTTTAGGGCTTTACTTTTTCGTTGGGCATATAGAAACAAGTGGTGCCTGAGGGCGGAATCGAACCACCGACACAAGGATTTTCAGTCCTCCGCTCTACCATCTGAGCTACTCAGGCAAGAAAGATAACTTTTTAACTATAAAATGATATACTAAAAATTAGTGGTTGTCTAGTCCTTTTCTTCCATCTCACCATTTAATTTTTCCAGCTCTTCTTCACTAATATCATCATACTCCACCACAGGAATACTGTAGTTTCCGCTGAACCACTTGTATAAATCTACATCCTTACATCTACTGCTGCAAAACGGCATAATTTTTTTATCTGGTGATGATTCTTTTTTACAAACAGGGCACTTCATTTTAAGTTTTCCTTATGTAGTTGATAATCTTTACTTTTACTAATTAAGTTAAAACTATCTTGAGTTTTTTGGCGCGATACTTCTAGAATTCCTAAATTAGAAAAACCCAACACTGTGGCTTTGTTGGCATCACTCGCAAATAACTTTTTGGCTCTATCTAAAATATTATTACGATACATTTTATTAGTAGTTTTTAGCGTATCTATAAGAATCTGCCCACTGAGATTCCTTAATAAAATTTGCCGCACAATTATCGGCAGAATTTCCATATTAACTTTATAAGCAATATCCTCTTTTGCACTGAAAGATACCTCGCCCGCAAAATTCACATCAATGTAATTAAAAGAATCACTCTCAAAAAATACTAAATTCAGCGAATCATCTAATTGTAGTGTAGTGGCAGATACATCCATCAGCTGTTCTGTAATATCGTAAAAATCTAAAATGTCTTCCTTACCCGTATGAATTTGAGAATTTACCTCTAAATACGGATAATTAACTAAAATATTTTCAATCGCTCCGTGTTCCTCTACCGTATTTGTAATAACCTCAAGAGTAGAGTTTTTAGCCGAATCTAAAATTATATCTTCTAAAAAATTAGCTTCATAAACTAAACCAATTTTGTCTTGGCTTTTAATACTTTCCCATAAATTTTTTAGTCGCTGAAATTCTGCACCTAAATATTCTAAATAGCTGTGTTTATAAAGGCTCCGCAGTATAAAACCACTATCACTGCCAAGAGCGTCTACAACATTTTGCCTATCAGTTTCTGTGAGCTTTTTAGAAAAAATCATATTTTTTGATAAGGGCTTTAAAATTATTAAACCGCCACGCAGAGTAATATCGCGACTAACAACTGCTAACTTATTAGGCATTGTGGCAGTTTTAACCACTTGCACGAGAATCTTCTCACCTACTCTTAGTGCATTTTTATTGAGCTTTAAAAATGCGTCTCCCTTGCCTAGGCTAACAAAAGCTCCGCCAAGACTATCCACAATTTTATCTACCCTTGCTAAATAGATACTATTTACTGCAGGAGTATTTTGATTTTGATAAAAAATATTTTGCAGAACATCGTCTTGCAGTTGAAAAACTTCCCTGTATAAACTGCTGGACTGGACAATTAGCTTGGTATTATTCATGCATTTTATAACCTAATCCGAGTAGAGTATTATAAACATTAAAAAGCGGTAAGCCAACGACATTAGACACGCTGCCGTTTATTTGCTTAACAAAAACCTCAAATGGTCCTTGAATGCCATAACCGCCTGACTTTCCTTGCCATTCATTAGAGTCCAAATACCAATTAATTTCCTGTTGCGATAGTCGCTTAAGAGTAATTGCGGTTTTTGCCACTTTTGTAATAATTTTGCGATTCGGTGCCGCCACACTAAAAGCCGTTAAAACATTATGTTTTCTACCGCTTAATAGCTTTAAAAAAGATTCCGCCTGCGCTCTATCTATGGGCTTACCTAAAATAGTCGCTCCTCTTACAACAGAAGTATCTGCCGAAATTATGTAAGAATCCTGATAATTTTTTTGCACCACAGCAGCTTTTTCTTGCGCCACTCGCTTTACATACTCATAAGGTTTTTCGCCTTTTAATGGCGTTTCATCTATATCAGCTGCCATAACAACATCAGGCACAATGCCGATTTTCTGCAGTAATTCTAAACGTCTTGGTGAGGAAGACGCCAACACTAAATGCTGATTATTCACTTTTTGACTCGGTCGAATCTGCAACTTTAGGCTTATCACCTGCCTTAAAACGATATTCCAGTCTGGCATTAACCAATCTGTCGCTTTTTTTAAGATTCTCAATATCTGTAGGACTGATTCGCACAGTTACAGTATCGTAAAGAATAATTCTGATTTTATGCTTCCGCATTTTACCTGCAGTATGCGCAAGCACTATGGCTCCGTTCGGCAACTTAACTTTAAACTGAGTGTTCGGTAAAATTTCTATCACCTCACCCACTACGGTTATGCCTTTTTCGTCTTGTTTAATATCAAGATTATCTATCAAATGTTTACTCCTCTTTTAATATCTGCACCTAAATTTAATAAATTTTCTACCGCATCCACATAGCCTCTATCTAAATGATGCAATTCGGTTATAATAGTTTCTCCGCTGGCAACAAGTCCTGCGATAATTAAGCAAAAAGCCGAACGTAAATCTGTCGCTTTTACCTCTGCGGAATATAATTTTTCTGCACCTTCCACAATGGCGGTGGCACTATCAACTATGGTGATATTTGCACCCATGCGTTTTAGTTCAGGAACGATGCTAAATCTGTTTTCAAAAATTTTCTCACTAAAAACAGACTTTCCTGCGGCAATACTCATCAATGCCATGAATGGCGATTGTAAATCGGTAGGGAAAAGCGGAAACGGTGCGGTGGTTATATCCACAGCATTTATTTTACTGGAAGATTTTATTTGTAGTTTGCCACCACCTAAATTGGTAATTTCTGCACCTGTAGCCGCTAAAACTTCTAAAAAATTACCCCAAATACCATCATCTAAATTTTCTAAAATAATTTCGCCACCTGTGGCAAGGGCTGCGATGGCATAACTACCTGCTTGGATTCTATCGGCAATCACTCGGTGTTCTGCACCATGTAATGCCTCTACACCTTCAATTTCAATAACACTACTACCTGCACCTGTGATTTTTGCACCCATTTTTATCAGACAATTGGCTAAATCCACAATTTCAGGCTCACGAGCCACATTAATTAACTTGGTTTTGCCTTTCGCCAAAGTAGCTGCCATAAGAATATTTTCAGTGGCTCCTACGGATACCTTATCAAAGGTGATTTCAGCTCCCACGAGACCTCGCTCGGCTTCTGCCACAATATTGCCATGCTCCATTTTAATAGTCGCACCCATTTTTTCTAAGGCAGAAATGTGGAGGTCTACGGGTCTTAGACCGATAGAGCAACCACCCGGTAATGGCACCACGGCTTTGTGGAATCTTGCTAAAAGGGGTCCTAATATTAAAACTGACGCCCGCATGGAGCTTACTAAATCGTAGCTTGCCGTAAAGTTTGTAATGCTACTGCCATCAAAGGTTAGGACATCATTTTCCTGCGTAATTTTAACACCAAGCTCCTCTAGGATAGCATAGATTGTTTCCATATCGGTCAGCGATGGAACATTACTAAGGATTAGCTTTTTGGAAGTTAGTATGGAGGTTATAACCAGTGGCAGTGCAGAGTTTTTGGCTCCTGTAATTTTTATGCTGCCGTGAAGTTTTTTTCCACCTGTAATTTTTATTTTATCTGTATCTTTCATATTTTAGTTGTATCTTCTTTAGTTTCGGTATTTTCTTTACGTTTATTTTTTTGAGCTTTTCTTTTTCGCAAATTTTCTCTTAAGGCTTTGGCGACGGCTATTTCCTTTGGTGATAGTTGCGATTTTTTATCTTTCATTTTTTGCTAAAAGGGTAATAAACTCATAATGGTAATTCTAGTTTAAAAAAAATATTTTGCAATTATTAATATTGTATAATATATTTATAGATGTTGTGCCATCATAGCTCAGGGGTAGAGCACTTCATTGGTAATGAAGGGGTCGCATGTTCGATTCATGCTGGTGGCACCAGTG
>JAISPM010000124.1 GCA_031274895.1 Alphaproteobacteria bacterium | reverse complement strand
CAGTATGTTAAAGGACCAGATTTTCCCACCGGTGCAAAAATTCTTGGCACAAAAGGCATTGAAAGTGCATTTCATACCGGACGTGGCAGCGTAATAATATGTGGAACTGCAACCATTGAAGAAGGTAAATCACGTTCAACCATTATTATTAACTCAATTCCTTGGCAGGTTAATAAAAATAATTTAGTGGATTCTATTTCCAGAATTAAAGATAAAAGTGAATCTAAAGAATTAGATGTTATATCTGCAGTGCGCGACGAATCCGATAGATTCGGTGTGCGCATTGTGGTAGAGCTTAAAAAAGATGCTGAGCCTGAAATAGTTATCAATTATCTGCAAAAATATACCCAATTCCAAACCAGTTTCGGTGTTAATATGCTGGCAATTGATAACGGTGTGCCGAAGTTGTTGAATCTTAAAGATATTCTTGTAGCCTTTATAGAATTCAGAAAAGTTGTGGTGCGTCGCAGAACCTTGTATTTATTACAAAAAGCCCGCGATAGAGCGCATTTGTTGGCAGGGTTAGGAATTTCTGTAGAAAATATTGACGAAGTTATTGAGCTTATTAAAAGCTCACCAAATCCGGCAGCAGCTCGTGAGCAACTAATGGCGAAACCTTGGCGTGCAGGCAGCATTACTCCTTATATTGAACTGCTGGATGAACCTGATAGAAAAGTTGTTGATGGTATGTATTATTTATCGGAAACGCAGGCTCGTGGCATTTTAGATTTAAGACTCCATAGGTTAACAGGGCTTGAACGCGAAAAAATCCAAAGCGATTTAGAAGAACTGGCGGTTGAAATTAGAGGCTACTTAGAAATTTTAGGCTCTATGGCAAGGCTAATGGAAATTGTTAAGGACGAACTTGTTGCCGTGCGGTCGTTTGCAACTCCTAGAAAAACTCAAATTGAAGAAGTTTATGACGAATTTTCTGAAGAAGATTTCATTCAAAAAGAAGAAGTAACGCTTACGCTTACAAATTCGGGTTATATTAAAAGAATGCCGATAACTGCCTATAAAACGCAAAAACGTGGTGGCAAGGGTAAAATTGGCACCAACACTAAAGAAGAAGATGTTGTTACCAATATTTTAATCACCAATTCCCATGCGAATATCTTGTTCTTTACCGATAAGGGGCTGGCGTATCAGTTAAAATGTTATCGTATTCCGGAATCTTCTACTACAGCCATGGGTCGCGCCATTGTGAATTTACTTCCCATTGAAAAAAATGAGAAAATCACAGCGATTCTACCAATAGAAGACACCTACGATGAAGAGCAAGATATTGTTTTCATTACTAAAAGTGGTAATATCAGAAGAAGCAAACTGAAAGACTTCTCTAATATTAACTCTAAAGGTAAAATCGCCATGAAACTGGACGATGGCGATAGTTTAGTGGGTGTGTATTTGTGTAATGACGACCAAGATATTTTAATATCTTCGCACCTAGGACAATGCTTAAGATTCCCACTGGAAACCTTGCGAGTAATCGGTTCAAGAAACTCTACCGGTGTGCGGGCAATATCTTTAGACAAGGAAGATTTTGTAATTAATGTTTCGATTCTGCAACATGAAAAAATTGAATCCGTGGAGATTCGTGAAGAGTATCTAAAATATGCCAACGCCAAAAGAAAAGGCGAGGTAGCGGAAGTTAGTTTAAATAAAGACGTTATTGACGATTTAGCGGTAAGGGAAGAATTCATTTTAACCGTTACCTCTAACGGATTCGGTAAAAGAACCTCCGCCTACGATTACCGTATTACCAACCGTGGCGGTAAAGGCTTCTTGGGTGGTAAGTTGTCGGACAAAAATGGTTATATTGTGGCAAGTTTTGTGGTGGAAGATGATGACGAAATTATCATAATCTCCAACAAAGGACAGGTGATTCGCCAAAATGTTAAAGATATTCGGATTACATCGCGCGTGGCAACAGGAGTTATTTTGTTTAGGTTGGAAGACGATGAAGTGGTGCAATCGGTATCTAAAGTAAAATTACTTGAGGACATCGAGGAAACAGAGGTTGCCGTGAATTCTCAAGAAGAGTTGATTTAACAATTCTAAATTCCCCTTCTCTAAGAAGGGGTGGCTCCGTAGGAGACGGGGTAGTGAAAATAAATACTCCTTGGAGAAAATTTATGAGAAAAGCAGTATACCCCGGTTCTTTTGACCCAATTACACTGGGACACTTAGATATAATTAAGCGGTCGTTAAAATTAACCGACCACTTAATTATTGCTGTGGGCGTTAATAACGAAAAAGACTACATGTTTTCCTTAGAAAAGCGAGTGGAAATGATAGAATCCTCCATTAAAGAGGTTTTAAGCCCCGATTTACGAGAGCGAATCACCATTGCCACCACCCAAGGTCTGCTGGTAGATTTTCTTAAGGATATTGATATTCATGTGGTGATTCGCGGTATCCGCATTTTTTCCGACTTTGATTATGAATTTAATTTAGCAGGTATAAACTCTAAACTGTATCCCGAAAGTGAAACCATCTTTTTAACCACAAGCGAGAATAAACAGTTTATTTCCTCAAGATTCGTAAAAGAAATCGCTAAATATAATGGCGATGTTTCTAGTTTTGTATCGCCAAGCGTCAAGCAAGAGCTAGAGTCGTCATACCAGCGAAGGCTGGTATCCACTGCTTCTTAGAAAAATTTAATTTTTTTAAAAAAATAACTTGCATTATTGTGAGAATACATATATAGTTATTTCTGTTGACTTGTGAGTACGTAGCTCAGTCGGTAGAGCATCTGACTTTTAATCAGAGGGTCGATGGTTCGAATCCATCCGTACTCACCACTTATTCAAACAAAATTCAAAGCCCCTTTCAAGGGGCTTTTTTGTAAACCTATCCAAAATTTAATTGCTATTATGTGTTTTATAACACATTAATTATAGACATCACATAAAAATAAACATATAATATTAACATATTTACTCTATATAAAGAGTAAGTAAGTATCCATCAACAGAAAAACAAAGGTATAAGCATGAGTGGAGATACGAGGAAAATTGTAGCCGGAACAATTTCATTAATTTTGGCGATTCTATTTTTTAGTGGTTGGTTGCAAACATTATGGGGCGGAATTTTCGACTTCAATAAACTGGCAGGGAGCTTCCCTGAATGGTTTAATGCCCATTCAAACGGCATGGGAGCCAAAGGCGGCTTTTTATTCGCATTAACCTTAGTGCCATCAGTTATGTTGGCTTTAGGAATGGTTGCCGTGTTTGAACATTACGGCGCATTGTTTGCCGCTTCTAAATTGTTAAATCCGATTCTTAAACCAATTATGGGAATCCCGGGTTCTACTGCCATTTCTTTAATTGCCAGTTTGCAATCTACCGATGCAGGTGCATCTACCACCAGAATGCTTCGCGATGAAAATAAAATCACCGAAAAAGAACTTCTTATTTTCGCTGCCTTCCAATTTTCTGCAGGCGCAATGATAACTAACTTTTTAGCATCCATGGCTCCTTTGTTTGTATCTATTGTAGATTCCACAGGACGTGGCGTTCCAACCAGCATTGCTACCTGTTTAGGCGTAATTTTGCTGTTTAAATTCGTTGGCGCGAACATTATGAGATTATATGTAAAAGTATTTGTGAAATAAGAATCGGGAGTAAAAAATTATGGCTGAAGAGAAAAAAGAAAAAGAGTTAATCACCGAAGTATTTATTAACGGCGCAAGAAAAGGCTGGAATGTAGCGACTCACAGCACGATTCCTAACGTGTTAATGGCATTCGTAATTATCTATATTTTAAATGCTTCTGGACTTTTAGCATTTATTGGTAAATATGCAGGATTTCTAATGGCTCCTGTGGGATTACCGGGTGTAGCGATTGCAGTAATTTTAGCTGCGTTTTTATCCATGGGCGGTGCTTCGGGCGTGGTTGTAGCTTTGTTTGCCGCAGGCTCAATAACTGTAGACCACGTGGCGATTTTAATGCCTGCCATCATTTTATTAGGTTCTACCATTCAGTATATGGGTAGAATCTTAGGAGTGTTAGGTGTTGCATCTCGTCATTTTGGAGTTTTATTTTTAATTTGTATTATAAATGCTTATTGCGCAATGTTTGTAATGAATATTTTAATCAAATAAATTGGAGATAGTAGTATGATGAACGAAAAAGATTTAGCAAATTATCTGAAAGAATTAGAAGCAGTAACCAATATAGAAAGTCCAACCAACTATGCGGCGGGCATTAATGAGGTTATTAAGTTTTTTGCCGATAAAGCCGATTCGCTAAAACTGCAATCTAAAGTGGTTAATTTAGGTGCGGGCGATAAAGCAGGAGACTGCTTACTGGTTAGCAATAATTTAAACGCTGAAAAATTTGATATGTTGTTGATGGCGCATGCTGATACCGTATTTCCTGTGGGAACCATTAAAGAGGCTCCTTTCAGGACTGAGGGCAATCGTGCGAAAGCCTTAGGCGTAATTGATGATAAAGGCTGTGCTTTAATGGCTTTTTACGCCATGCAATATCTTACTGATGCTGATTTTTCGTTCGTCTTGCTAATAAACTCTTGCGAAGAAACAGGCTCTCCTTACTCAGGAGATTTTATTAAAGAATACGCAAAAAAATCTAAGTATTGCATAGTTCTTGAGGGCGCACGGGAAGATGGTTCTTTGGTGGCAACTCGTAAGGGAATTTTAAAATATAAAATAGATTTTAATGGTGTATCGGCACATGCGGGTAATAATCCTGAGCGTGGAGCCAGTGCAGTAGCTGAAGCAGCAAATTTTATTGTGGAATTCTCTAAACTAAATGACTACACCGAAGGACATACCTTTAACACCATTATGCTTAAAGGTGGCGATGCGGTTAATGTGATTCCTGAGTTTGCCTCTGTTAGCTTAGAAGTGCGCTATGTGAAGGATTCTTCCATTGCTTTTACTGAAAATAAAATTAAGGAAGTTTTAGGAAAACCTTTGAATGCGAAAGTATCTCATACGGTAGTTAAAGAAGACCAAAAATTCCCTATGTTTGACGAAAAAAATCTGCCGTTTATGAAAAGTGTGGTAGAAGAAGCAGGTAAGACTGTGGGTGTGGATGTAAAATGGGTTAATGCCGGCGGTGGTAGTGATGGTAATTTAGCTTCCAGCGTAGGTTGTCCAACGGTAGACGGCATGGGTCCAATTGGCGGCAATATGCACAATAAGGAAGAATATCTTGAGATTGATTCGGTAATTCCAAGATGTAATCTTTTAATTGAAAGCATTAAAAAATTCGCTAAGAGATAAATTATAAAACCAACAGCTGAAATATCTCTTTTAACTTCAATGACATGTTCCTACCTGTGGAAAGTCCTCGGGATGTCATAATTCAGTTAAAATAGATATTTCAGCTGTTGGTTTTCTCTTAAATTCCCGTCATACTAGACTCGGATGGTAGCCACAGCTCTTTCTTAATCCCCTTCGCTCAGGCGTTGTGGGTGGCTACCGTAGGTAGACGGGGCAGTGGAATCAATATTAAATTTTACTCTTTTCATCTTATTAACTTATTTTTAATTCTTTTTATGTATAATTGTGATTGTCCACATAATAACTTAAAAAGGAGAAAGAATAGTATGGGAACAATAATTACAAACAAGGGTCTATCAAAGTTAGCATTAGCGACAGTAGAAAATCCAATAGTCATAACACACTTTGCTGTCGGTGATGGTGGTGGCGAATCTATAAAGCCTAATGAATATATGGAATCACTTATAAATGAGAAATATCGGGATTTTATCAACGATAAATATTCAAATGCCAATAACACAACAATAGAATGCGTCCTGCGAGCCAATGCCCCCATAGAAGAGGGCTTTTACATTCGGGAACTGGGAATTTTTGACCAAGAGGGAGATTTAATAGCCGTATCTAACACGCCAGAGCAATATCGTCCAGCTACTGAAAGTGGCATATCTACTGAATGAATTGTTTCAGTTGTATTATCAATTTCCAATAGCGACAACATAACTGTAGAAATTCCCCAAACAATTTTTGCTACAACCCATGCCTTAGCAAGATTACAAGAAGAATTCAATAGTTTTAAAGCCGGCAGAGATAATTATATAAATTCCATTGTGGGGCGCGAAAAATATTTCAACAGCGATAATACCTATAAAGACCAAGATGTTATTAAATTAGGAGCTAAAACTTACGGACTGGCGGGCGCAATAGTTAACATCAACGATTATCCAATCGCCTTCAAAAATTGCAAAGCCATAGACCTTGGCGACGGCACCTTCAAAATTCCTGAAATGTTTGACGGCACCATTAGGCAT
>JAISPM010000108.1 GCA_031274895.1 Alphaproteobacteria bacterium | reverse complement strand
TTAAATGTAACCTTAACATAATCGGGGGGGGGTAATGCACGTTTTTTGTTTGTGAGCGCAAATTTGTTTCGTTGAGGAAGGGGTTTATAATTGATTGCACAGTCCACCTTAATCCTAGCAAAGAGAAAATTAGGGATTTTGCAAATATCTAAAAAATATGCTATACTCAATTATCATAATTTAACTGTTCGGTCTAAAATGCTTAAAAATCCTACTGTAATAAAAACTTTAAACAAGTATGGCACTTGCTTAGTTATAGATAGTAAAGCCCTTATCAATAACTATAATTTAATTCAAGAAAAATCTACCCCTGCGGAAGTTTCTTGGGTATTAAAAAATAACGCCTATGGCTTGGGTGTGGAAAATATTCTGCCAATTTTGAATGCTGTCCACTGTCAGCACATTTTTGTGGCAACTTTACTTGAAGGGATTCAAATAAAAGAACTCCTTAATGGAAACTATCAACCAAATATTTATATTCTTAATCCGATAGTTGCTACACAAGCAGAAGACCTGTTGGAAAATAATCTAATCCCTGTGTTGAATACTTTGCATCAAATTGAGGTATGGAGCGATTTTGCAGCCACACAGCATAAAAAATTATCCGTGGTGTTGCATATTGAAACAGGGATTAATCGCTTATCACTTAGTCGTGAAGAAATTATATATTTGCATAAAAATCCTAACCTTTTAGAAAATTTTGATATTAAATATATAATGTCGCATTTTGCTACTGCCAGCATTACTCGCACGCTGGAAATGGATAAGCAATATGAAGAATTTTTAAGTTTAACTGCCATGTTGCCAAAATCCAAATATTCCCTTGCTGCTTCAGACGCAATCTTTGTGGATAAAAAGTATCTGTTTGACTTAACTCGCCCTGCCATCGCCATATATGGTGCAGTAATTGCCGATATGGATGAGCAAGTTATGCAAAATGCGTTGTATCTTTACAGCACCATTCAGCAAATAAAAAATCTCCATGTGGGCGAAAAAGTTGGCTACGGGCATTTATGGACTGCCAACAGACCATCTAAAATTGCTACCCTATTTTTAGGATATGCTGACGGAATTCCACGCTCGCTCACAGCAACCAGCAAAGTAAACATTGGTGGATATATGTGTCCTATCGTTGGTTGTATGTCCATGGATTTAACCACGGTAGATATAACCGATCTTCCTGAAGAATTAGCAGTTGAAGGAATGGTGGCAGAAATAATGGGCGACCATATTAGCTTAGAAGATTTTTCTAACTCCACAAATTCTTTAGATTGCGACGTGTTAAACAGACTTACTCATAGGTATCCAAGGGTAGTTATTTAGCGATGGCGAAAAAATCTACTATTTTTACCTGCTCTAATTGCGGGGCAAGTTTTCCCAAATGGAGCGGGCAGTGCGATAATTGCGGTGCATGGAATACCATTGAAGAAGTTGCTAATGCACCGATTACACAATTCGCAAAAACATCTTCTCTACAGGCAGCCCCCAACAAAATAGTTTTCGCCAATTTAAGCGAAGAAATTGCGGTAATTCCAAGATTTTTAAGTAATATTAAAGAGTTTGACAGAGTTTGCGGTGGTGGTTTGGTGCTTGGCTCTGCCATATTGGTAGCCGGAGACCCTGGTATTGGGAAATCTACCCTTTTAATGCAGGTAATTGCTAAATTAAGCAAACAACATTCCTGCGTGTATATATCGGGTGAAGAATCCATAGACCAACTTAAACGCAGAGCTTTGCGGCTGGACGTTATCCACGATAACCTAAAAATCGCTACCCATACATCCTTGGTGGATATTTTATACTCACTTGAAAGCATTAAGCCAGAAGTTTTATTGATAGACTCCATCCAAACCATATATTTAGAAAGTGTTAGCGGTATTCCCGGCAGTGTATCGCAGGTGCGGTCGTGTGCTAACGAATTAATTAGTTTCTGCAAAAAGCAAAACATTACGGTAATTATGATAGGACACGTTACACGCGAAGGACAAATTGCAGGACCAAAAGTGCTGGAACACATGGTAGATAGTGTGTTATATTTCGAGGGCGAAAAAAATAATAATTTTAGAATCCTGCGGGCGGTGAAAAATCGCTTTGGTGCAACGGACGAAATCGGCATTTTTGAAATGAGCGAAAAAGGACTGCAGGAGGTGGATAATCCCTCTGCCCTCTTCCTGCACGACTATCTCACTAATATAAATGGCACCTCGGTATTTGCAGGGATAGAAGGGTTGCGTCCAATTTTGGTAGAAGTGCAGTCGCTCCTTGTGCCGACAGTGTTTGCCTCTCCTAGGCGAGCGGTGGTAGGAGCAGACGTAAACCGACTTGCCATGATAACTGCAGTGTTAGAATCCCGCTGCGGCATTTTATTTTCCAACAAAGATATTTATTTAAACATCGCCGGCGGACTAAAAATTACCGAGCCTGCGCTGGATTTAGCTATTGGTGCATCTATAATTTCTTCATTTTTAGAGGTTGCCATTCCTGTTAGAACAGCCTTCTTTGGCGAAATCAGTTTATCGGGACAGATTAGAACTACCTCGCATATTGAAAAAAGATTGAGTGAAACCATGCGCCTAGGCTTTGAAAAAGCCATAATCCCTAAAATTCCAAAGAAACAAAGAGCCTTGGTTAAACCTGAAATCTTTGAAAACCTTGAAATTATTGAAATTAATAATATCACCGATTTGATTAGGATTTTGAAGAGGTAATAAGCTATTATATTTTTGCTTACTGCTTTATAATAGCAATCCAACCATGGTCTTTACCTTTTTCTAAATCAATTATCTTAACTGCCTTTTGCGCAACTGCCATATCTTCTTTATTCTTATTTATAATCCTAGATGTAATTAAAGAAGGATTAATTTTAAAATCATTTATCAACAATTTACGAAATTCTTTTAATCTTTCTTCTGCTATCATTGTAGCATCTTCCAGTTCTGTATAATCTGTAATTTTAGTTTCTAAAACTATATTATATCCTTTAAATTTTTCAATATTCCTACTAATAATATTTATAGCTTTTGGTTTAG
>JAISPM010000084.1 GCA_031274895.1 Alphaproteobacteria bacterium | reverse complement strand
AATCAAAGCCTTTCTTTGCGGGCATCTCGTTTTTATGAATCTTCAGGTTTTAATGTTGGTGTGGGCGGTAAGTATTACATTGGTGTCCGTAATGGTTTCTCGGCTACCATGAAAATTGGGTTTATGTTTTAATTGATTCCACTACCCCGTCAGCTCCGCTGCCACCCCTTCTGTGAGAGAGGGGAATTTATAGGATATCATTTAATTTATCAATCACCTCAATATTATAAGGCAGGGATGGCAATTGTTGGACTTTATCTAAATCGCACCATTGGATTTCTTGATTGATTCTGGCATAAGGCTCGCCATGCCATTTTTTACAAACATAAAAAAGCACCACGTAATGATTATCATTATTTTCGTATTCGGTGAATGTAAGTTTTTTGGTAGAATCCAAATCTATTTCCACGCCAAGCTCTTCTAAAATTTCCCGTTGCAGGGCAACAATAGGTGATTCGCCATTTTCCACTTTACCACCCGGAAACTGCCACAATCCTTTAAAATTAGGATTGGTTTCGTTCTTTTCCACTAAAATTTCTTGGTTTTCGTTAATTAGAATCCCGATACTAACATACACTACGCTCATACAAATCCTTAAAATTTAATACTTTAACTATTATTATAATCTATATTGTAAATAGTTGAAATATGTTTTATAATTTAAACTATTTTAGTGCAGTTTGAAGGGTCATGAATGTTAAGTATCAAAAATTTATTTTTTAAAAATCCTAACGATAAAATTTTAAAAAGATATACGCCAATTGTTGCGAAAATTAATGCCTTAGAAAGCACTATGGAGAGCTTATCTGATAGCGAACTTCAGCAAAAAACTACGGAATTTAAAAACAGAATTAAAAACGGAGCTACCCTTAACCAAATTTTGCCTGAGGCTTTTGCTGTAGTGCGTGAGGCATCTAAAAGAGTTTTAGGACTGCGCCATTTTGATGTGCAGCTTATGGGCGGCATTACTCTGCATAACACCATGATTGCCGAAATGTTAACGGGCGAGGGAAAAACTTTAGTGTCAACTCTGCCTGCCTATTTAAATGCCTTAGACGAAAAAGGCGTGCATATAATTACCGTGAATGATTACCTTGCCAAGCGGGATTCTCAAAACATGGGTAAAATTTTTAACTTTTTGGGTCTTACTGTTGGACTGGTAATTGCGGAAACCGCTGAGGAAAACCGCCAAGCTGCCTACGCTTGCGATATTACCTACGGCACCAACAATGAATTCGGCTTTGACTATCTGCGCGATAATATGAAACTATCGGTGCATGATATTGTGCAACGTCCGTTCAACTACGCCATTGTGGACGAAATAGACTCCATTTTAATAGACGAAGCACGGACGCCGCTGATAATTTCAGGAGCCAGCGATGATAGAACCGAGCTTTACAAAATCGCTGATGGCTTTGTGAAATTTTTTACAAAAGTTGAAGACTTCGAGGTTGATGAAAAACATAAATCCATCAACATGACCGAAGTCGGACTTGAAAAAGTTGAAAAACTATTGGCGAAAGCAGGCTTAATAATGAACGGTAGCCTGTTTGATCCGCAAAATATCCAGCTCTATCATTTTATTACCCAAGCCCTGCGTAGCCATCATTTGTTTAAGCTGGAGGTGGATTACATTGTTAAAGAAGGACAGGTTGTAATTATTGATGAGTTTACGGGTCGGATGATGGACGGACGGCGTTTCTCCGATGGACTCCATCAAGCCTTAGAAGCTAAAGAAGGGCTGAAAGTGCGGCAGGAAAACCAAACCCTTGCCTCTATTACCTACCAAAATTATTTTAAAATGTATCCGAAATTATCGGGTATGACAGGCACCGCCATGACCGAACAAACGGAATTTGTGGAAATTTATGGGCTGAAAGTGGTTGCTGTGCCTTCTAATATGCCCGTTGTAAGGAAAGACGCCAACGACGAAATTTATTTAACCTATTTTGATAAAGAAAAAGCCATTGTCCAAAAGGTGAAGGATTGCTACAATGCCGGGCAACCTGTTTTGATAGGGACGGTAAGTATTGAAAAATCTGAAGGATTATCGCGTGCGCTTACTAAGGCAAAAATTCCTCATAATATACTTAATGCTAAACACCACGAAAAAGAGGCTTTTATTATTGCACAGGCGGGTAAAATCGGAGCCATTACTATTGCAACTAATATGGCAGGTCGTGGCACTGATATTCAATTAGGCGGTAATGCCGATATGTTGGCACAGCAGGAAATTATTGAGGGTATGAGTGAGCAGGAAGTTGCCAACAAAGTTGAAAATATTATCAAGCAAGTGCGGGCAGATAAAGAGGTGGTAATAGCTGCGGGCGGCTTGTGTGTTATCGGAACAGAAAGACATGAAAGTCGGCGTATTGACAACCAATTGCGCGGACGTTCAGGAAGACAAGGCGAACCCGGGTCTTCACAATTTTATATTTGTTTAGAAGACGATTTAATGCGAATCTTCGGTTCTAATAAATTAGAGGGAGCCTTGAAAAAGCTGGGCTTTAAAGAGGGTGAGGCGATTTCCCATCCGATGATTTCTAAAGCCATTGAAAAAGCTCAAAAGAAAGTGGAACAATACAATTTTGAAGTGCGGAAAACCTTACTGCGCTTTGATAATGTTATTAATGAACAACGCCAAATTATTTACGAGCAAAGAAAGCAGTTTATGCTTGGTCAAATCGACATCATGAATATGTTCTACGCTAATTTGGAAGAAGTAAGTGATAATGTGATTGCAATGCACTGTCCTGAAGAACTTACCCGCGATAATTGGAATTTAAGTGCATTGCGGGCAGATTTACTACGGGTTTTCAATATTGATTCTATTAATTTAGAACAGGTGTTAATTGAAGATGCAGTGTCTCTTGAAGAATTCCAAGAAATTATTATTGATAAATGTAAGGAAAATCTGCAAGCTAAAATAGACATGGTGGGCGAAGAAAATTTCGTTAATGTGCTGAAAGATATAACCCTGCAACTTTTAGATAATGCTTGGAAAAGGAATTTGTTGGAATTAGATTACGTGCGCGGGTCTATCAACTTAAGGGCTTACGCTAATAAAGATCCGTTTAATGAGTATCAAAAAGAATCCTTCTATTTGTTTAAAAATATGTTGGCAGACTTTAAAGAAAGGGAAATCGGCGTAATAAATCATTTGCAATTCAGAATGGAACCGATGGAAGCTCCAAAAAATGTTGCGCCTGCAATGGATTTTTCTAAGGTAGGGCGGAATGATCCTTGTCCTTGCGGGTCGGGGAAAAAATTCAAGCAATGCCACGGGAAATAGGGTTCTTTTGGCTTACTATGGCGTCGTGTCGCTCCTTATGTATGTAAAATACACCGCGAAGCGACACTCCTAATATTAAGCTCAAAACAACCCTATTTCCAAGAGATAAGGTTCTAGTGGATTTCTACTTTGTCGCAAGTGGTCTTATGTATTATCATACACCGCGCCCCCTTGCTCCTAGTATAAACCTCACCACAACCTTATTTCTGCCTTTATTCCCCTTCGCTGGCGAAGGGGTGGCAGCGCAGCTGACGGGGTAGTGGAACTAACTTTAAATTCTTCAAGGAAAAAAATGCCGTTTAATAATGTCGATTATTTTATTTTGTTCATTAGTTTTTTTAGTATTTACACGGGCTTTAAAAATGGATTTTTGGCGGAGCTTGTGGGTGGCGTTTCTATGGTGCTTGCCCTTAGCATTACTTATATTTTTGGAGCTGCCATTGAAGAAAAAATCATGGAGTTGATAGGAGTTAAATTCATCAGCATGATACTTGCCTACGCTGTAATTTTTATTGTTATACTCAGTCTGCTTTATTATACTTTAAATTTAATTATTCCCAAAAATTTCGTTAAAACTTCCAGCGATAGAATCCTAGGTGCGCTCTTTGGTGCGTTGAAATTTGCTGTTTTATTTGTGGCTTTTGTTTATGTGCTGAATTTACTGTTTCCAGTGTATTCTCAGCCTGATATATTACGGGAATCTTATTTAAAAACTGCAGGTGATAATGTCCTTGAAATTATCAGGTGGAAATAAATTATAAACAATGCTATATTAGGCATTGGATAATTACATCATATGGTGCGCAATGTTATTACATACCTATAATATTTTAGATACATTCCTTTTGGCATTTTTTGCGTTTTTTGCAACGGTTTCGCCTTTAAACGTTTTAATTGTTTTTATGTCTTCCACCGGAAAATATTCCTCCGAGGAAAGAAAAAAAATTGCTATTAAATCGGTTACGGTAGCTTCTATAGTTTTAATTATTGTGATGTTTTTTGGAGTGGTGATTTTTAGATTTTTAGGAATCGAAGTATATTCCATCAGAACTGCAGGGGGAATTTTATTGTTATTAACTGCCATTGGCATGATGTTCGGTGAAGATAAAGAAAGCGTAGATATTTCTCACACCAAAAAAGATATTTCGGTATTCCCTATGGCAGTTCCGATAATAGCCGGACCGGCTGGTATGACTACCGGTATGTTGGTTTTTCAAAGTTATACCGATATTATACTAAAAATGACAGTGTTTGCCGCTTTGATAAGTAATTTAGCCCTAACAATAGTTTTGTTATTGCTTTCTGATAAAATAATTACTAAAATTAAGAAATCAGTGCTGGAAGTTTTTTTAAGAATAGCAGGTCTTATTTTAGCAAGTCTTGCTTTACAATTTATTTTTAACGGTATCAGGGAAGCCGGTATTTTTAAATAAATTATACCAATATTTAGGATTCAAAAATGGAAAATAAAGAAGACATTTCTTTTATTAAAGAAATTGAAAAAGATATAAAAAGAGATAAACTTTTTAAACTTTTTTTAGTTTATAAAAAATTTGTTATTATTGGAACAATAATAGTAGTTATGATTTTGGCGGGTTATTCCGGTAATAAACTTTACCAAAAGCATAAAGCCGATAGAAATTCTGTGGTGTTCTCGGAAGTGAAAGACGCCATGAGTGCGGGTGATTTACCAAAGGCTCTTCTGCTTTTAGACCAACTAATTAATGAAGGCACCGATGGTTATGTTTTTGTATCGTATTTAGAAAAAGTTAATATCTTGATGGCGCAGGGCAGAACCTTAGATGTGCTTGCTACTCTTAAAGAAGCAAGTAAAGTTGTATCGCTACCAAGTTATTATAAAGATATGCTGAAATCTTTAGAATTTATGGCTCGTATGAACAATAACGAAGGTGAAGATTTAGTGCAGTTATCAGGCGATATGAAAGCTAATTTACGCACCGAGGATCCTTTTTATTTCCATAATTTAGAAATGTATGCGGCAACGCTTTTTATGCTTAACCAATATGAAGAATCACTCAAAACTTATACTATGATTATAGAAGCTAAAGATAAAGCTCCTGCGGATATAATAGATAGAGCAAAAAGAGCGAAGGCAGTTCTGATTAGTTTGAAATAGTTGTTTTTTTCTACTATGAGAATAAAATTATATGATTAATAAATTTTATACAAAAATCTTTTCCTTGATTCTTTTGGGTGTTTTAAGTTGCTTGCCATTATCTGCTGCTGATAATTGGGAGCAACTTTATTCATCTGTAGATGGCATTATGCCAAAGGTATCATTTGCCAATATTCAGGGTGAAAAAGGCTTAGAGTCTATGCGGATTTCTAAGTTTGATGTTGGTAGGTCTTACCGTGGCAATAAACGTCCACCGAATATTTTAATTAAAGATAACTATCTTTATATGCTGGATTCCAATAATACCATCGCTGTTTTTTCTTTAGACAGAAGACGAGTTGTGCAAAGGTTTCGATTGCGTGAGTATCGTAGGGCAACTGCTTCGGGTATGGCAATTTATGATGATAATTTATATATAACCTTTGAAAACGGTGTTTTGCTTTCATTCTCTTTGTTAACGAATGATGTTAACTGGACGGTGAGTGTTGACCTTCCCATAAATTCTGCACCAATAGTTAATAATAACGAAGTGTTTTTTGTAGCGAACAATACCATTTATGCGGTTTCTACCACCAGTGGCAATATTTTGTGGAATCATATTGGCTCTAAAGCCGGAGTTTCTTTGCGGATGCTTTTTGCACCCACTGTTTATTCCGATTATTTATTTTTAGGACTATCTTCATCCGATGTTTTAGTTTTAAGGCAAGAGCAAGGCAATATATTTTTTAGAACAAATATATCTAACACAGGAGCGGTAACTTTTAGGCTTAATCCGCTGATGGGTGATATTAAAGCTCCAATTATTCCTTACAATGGCAATATTATTGTGGGTTCAAATAATCGTATTGTGATGTTTAGTTTGGCTACAGGGCGCGAAGTTTGGCGCAATACAACCCTAGGAACGTATTCTACACCAATTACTGCAGGGAATTCCATATTGTTAATCAGCACCACAGGTAATTTGGTGAGCTTAAATGCCAGAACAGGCGTAGCGAATTGGTCTACGGCTTTAAATACGCGTGTGCGCACAAAGCGTCGGATTTTTTGGTATGGTCCTATAGAGTTTAATAATCAATTATTTATTGCGAACTCTGTGGGTGAAATAATGTTGGTGGATAAAACTAATGGCAATCTGCTTTCTTACCGTAGGCTATTTACCTTGCAAAAGGAAAGAGTGTTTTCGCCACCTGTTATCACAGCAGAATATATTGCCATATTTAGTAATTATGGAAATTTATATATAAATAGAAATTAAATCGTTAAGGAGCTATAAGGATATGATTAAAACTTCACTGCGGTGTTTAGTGCTGTAGATAATCTCTACTTTCCGCAGAATTCAGTTTTAATCATATCCTTATAGCTCCTTAACTTAAGTGGGAAAAAAAGTTTAAATCTATTATAAGAAAGGAAAGAGGTTAAAGTTGAATTCTGCGTAAGGTAGGAAGTCTCATACAAAATTAGACCGCAGTGAAACTTTATACCCTTTCCTTTCTTATAATAGATTTAGTTAATGGGAAAATTTAATGTTTAAAATAGCAATTATTGGTAGACCGAATGTTGGGAAATCTACCCTTTTTAATTTTTTGAGTGGTAAGAATATTGCTCTTACATCCGACTTCTCGGGGCTTAGTCGCGACCGTAAAGAGAATCCTGCCTCCCTTTACGATATGAGGTTTTTGCTTAGTGATACCGGCGGTTATGACGACGCAGAGGACATTATCAATCAAAAAATTTGGGAGCAAGCGAGCATTGCCATAGAAAAAGCTGATGTGGTGCTGTTTATTTTAGACGGCAAAGCCGGACTTTCTCCTGTTGATAATTATTTAGCCGATGTGCTGAGAAAATCTAATAAACCCATAATTTTATGCGTTAATAAAATGGATACCCGCGAAGGCAAGCAGAATTTATCCTTGTTTGAAGAGCTGGGATTTAGCAATATTTGCGCAATATCTGCCGCCCATAACATGGGAATTGCGGATTTATATAACGCTTTGCACCCGTTTTATGATGAATATACTGCGAAAAATCCTCATGTGGAACCAAGTGAAAAGCCAGAATTAATGCTAGCACTGGTTGGTAAGCCTAACGCAGGAAAATCTACCATTATTAATAATTTGTTGGGAGAAAATCGTGTTATTACCAGTGATATTGCAGGAACCACGCGGGATTCCATCTATTTAGACTTATTCTATGAGGGCAAAAAAATTAAGCTGGTAGATACCGCAGGTCTGCGTCGCAGGTCTAACGTGGAAGGCTTTGTGGAAAAAATGGCGAATAAAGATTCGCTGCAAGCCATTAATTTTGCCACGGTGGTTGCCTTGGTAATATCTGCTGAAGAGGGCTTATCTAAGCAAGACCTCACCTTAGCTAAACACGTGGTGGAAGAGGGCAGAGGTTTAATAATTGTGGTTAATAAAATTGATTTAATTAAAAATAAAAAAGCCTTTTTGAACGGCATTGCCCAAAGCATTGAGGATAATTTTTTCCAAATAAAACATCCCTATGTGTTGGGAATTTCTGCCCTTAAGGATTCCGATATAAATGAGATTATTGAGGCGAGCCTAGAATTATACGAAAAATGGCAGTTTAAAATTAATACTTCTGCCCTTAACAGATGGCTTGGCAAGACTTTAGAAAAAAATCAGCCTCCGATGGTGAAAAGCCGACGCTTAAAAATAAAATATGCCTCGCAAATAAAATCGCGCCCACCTACAGTAAACATTTGGGCAAATTTAGATAAAGAATTTCCTGATTCCTACTTAAGATACCTGCAAAATGAGTTTTATAAATCTTTTGACCTATGGGGAACCACATTGCGGATGAATATCCAAAAAAGTGAGAATCCCTATAAAGATAAACCTCGCCTCAATAAACGCGAAGTAAAGGTTATTGAGAATCATAAAGAGAGATTTCGTAAGGGTTAAGAAATAAAATATAAGAGGTATATAATGACAATCCCTAAAGATTCCGAATTTTTAAAATCAATATTGCAAGTATATTCTAAGAAAAACATAGAATTAAAACGAAAAGATATAGAAGAAGAAGTTGCTGATTTAATGGGTATATCTCCTGAAGATAGAAGATTAATGGTTAGAAGTGGTAAGGAATCTAAATTTTCTAATAAGATTCATTGGAATACTTATTTTCTATTTTTAGCAGGATTATTATCAAGAAGACAAAATTATTTTAAAATTACACCTAATGGATTACAGGTTTTACAATCTAATGAGGAGATAGATTTAAAAAAATATCCGTCGTTTATTGAGGCTACAGATAGATGGAAAAATACAACAAATAAATCTCAAAAAATAGAGGATTCTCAAAGCAACTTAGAAAACCCTGAAGAAAAAATTGAAAATGCTATAAACGAAATGAACTCTGTCTTACACGAAGAGCTTTTAAGTAAATTAAAAGAAGTTGAACCAAAGAGATTTGAAGCAATAGTTGTAGTATTAATGCAAAAAATGGGTTATGGGGTAGGCGAAGCAACTCCTTATACTAAGGATGGTGGTATTGATGGTATTATAAATGAAGATGAGCTTGGATTATCAAAAATTTATTTACAAGCTAAAAGATATAAAAATATTAACATAGGTAGTCCAGAAGTTCAACAGTTCGTGGGAGCAATGGCTAGTAAATCTACAAAAAAAGGTGTTTTTATTACTACAAGTGATTTTACAGAGGCAGCAAAAGATGTTGTAGAAAAAACCGAATCATTATATAACATCATTCTTATAGGTGGTAGTGATTTAGCAAAATTGATGATAAAATATAATTTTGGGGCAAGAAGAAGCAGGCATTATGAAGTAAAAGAGATAGATAGTTCTTTTTTTGAATAAGTCTAATTTTCCATAACGAATCGCCAAGGGGCGTCCTTATTTTTAGTAATACCGATTCGGGGGGTGGATTTTATTTTTACAGAATTTTCATTGTCGTATAGGGTTATAAAACTACCGTCCAGCAGGCTTTTATAGTTATCTTCTCTATCAATATTTAAGAACTTACAGATTTTGCCGGGACCATCTAATTTAAGCACATCATCGTTATTAAAAATATGAATTCCTCTAATTAGCACGGCAGCAGGAAAGCCTTCTTTATCACATACAAAGTTAAGGCAATGATGGATGCCGTAAATAATGTAAACATAAGCAATACCACCGGATTCAAACATGGGAGCATTACGCTTAGTAAGTCCGCAGGCACCATGAGAGGCAGGGTCGTCGCCAAAGTAGGCTTCGGTTTCGGTAATAATTCCTTGATATTTGCCGATAGATATAGACTTACCAAGCAACGCTTTGGCAACATCTAAGGTGGGGTTAAGAAAGAATTTTTTATTTAAGAGATTCATATTTTCACTACCCCGTCAGCTGCGCTGCCACCCCTTCTAAGAGAAGGGGAATTTTTTTATTATCGGCTTTGGGCTTCTCGCAAAATATCTTGCGCTTCCATATAATCAGGAGAATTTTGCTCTAAATTTGCTAAAGCCTTTTGGGCGAAAAAGAGGGCTTGTTG
>JAISPM010000006.1 GCA_031274895.1 Alphaproteobacteria bacterium | reverse complement strand
TTTTAGGTGGCAGTCGCTTTTATGACAGGCTGGAAACCAAGGATATGGTTGCCTATTTACGGTTATTGTATCAACCATTTGATGATATGGCGTATTTACGGATAATTAACACTCCTAAGCGCGGCATTGGCGGAGGCACGCTCGATAAAATTCGCGCTTATGCCCGTAAAGCTGACCTCTCACTATTTAATGCCTCACAGCAGTTGATTGGTACTGGTATCGTTTCAAAGAAAGTAGAGGAAGAACTAAAACTATTTATTAAAAATTTTGAGAACTGGAAAGGCTTATTAGATGATAAGTCTCTTGGTGAATTAGCAAAAATTATGGCGGAGGAATCCGGCTACATTGCCATGTGGGAGACGGAAAATACGGTGGAAGCACGTGGGCGTATAGAAAATATTAAAGAACTTTACACTGCCCTTGAGAGTTTTACCTCACTGGAGGATTTTTTAGAACATGTGTCGCTTGTGTCAGACCTTGAGGAAGAAAACGAGGAAAATCGGGTGTTGGTAATGACCTTACACGGAGCTAAAGGACTGGAATTTGATGTGGTATTTTTAGCAGGATGGGAAGAGGGTATTATGCCGAATCAAAGAGCGATTGAGGAGTCAGGTGATAGCGGTTTGCAGGAAGAGCGGCGTTTGGCTTATGTGGGAATTACGCGCGCCAAGCAAGATTTATACATTAGTTTTTCCAGAAATCGTAAAATGTATGGTAATTGGTCGGCGGCGGTTGGTTCACGCTTTATTGATGAAATGAACGGAGCGTTTATTCAAAAAATTAATGAAAATACTGGTGGTAGCAATGCCTTTGAAGATCCGTTTATCAACAAGGCTTTTTATGGCGATAAACCAAAACCGGTTGCGGAAGAAGGCTTTGCCAAAAATGTTAATAATGTTCCTCGGGGGATTCGGGTTGGTTCAAGGGTATCTCATAATATAATGGGTAAAGGCGAAGTAGTTGCAATATCGGGTCCCGTTGCCACTGTAAACTTTGATAGTGAGGGTGTTAAAAAGATTATGGCTTCTTTTTTGAGCCTGATTGATTAAACTTTTGTTTATAAACGGTAATTCCAAATAATTTAATTTTTTTAGAAAGGCGATTATATTTTTGATAGAAAAATATTTTGGCTAAAAGGCTTGGTTTAATTGTATAAATTTTAGCATAATTTTTATTTTTAAGGTTAATAAGAGTGCGATAAACAGCAGAATCCAGCCTATCTCCAAGTTGCTCTATATTTTTATCAACAATAAAAGCATGGGCTAAATCAAATGCTAGGTGTTTATTTTTGGTATGAAGCCCCTTAATTGCCCGCCAAAAAAACTCTTCAAAAATTACCCAAAAAGTTATTTCATATTTATTAAATAAATGCCACGTGGAAAGGTAATTATAAAAATCAACACATACCTTAATATGATCTAAGGACATGGTGGAAGATTTATAATAGGTTTTAGTCATAATGGAAAGGGGACGTCTTAAATAATTATAAAGTTTATTCTCAATTCCCAATATATTTTTTGAAACTGCAAGATATTTACACATAAATGCAACATCTTCATAGTGCAACCCAACTGGAAAAGTAATATTATATTTATCAATAATTTCTTTTTTCCATAATTTACCCCAAGGTGTATGGCTGATATTAATAAAATCGTGTTGATTAATATTGTAATTACCAGTCGGCAAAGACTTAAAAAACTTCTCGTCTCCTTTTTTTAAATTATGTAGAATATCATAATGTAAATTAGTTTTAGCTTGTACTAAATCGCAATTATTTTCCGTAATGGCTTTATACATTACCTCAGCAGCATTTAGCTCTAGCCAATCATCAGAATCTACAAACATAATATAGGGAGTAGTAGCTTTTTGTAACCCTATATTTCTAGCAGTAGCAACTCCTTGATTCTCTTGATTAATAAGGATAATCCTTTTATCAATTGCCTCGTATTTTTTTAAAATATCTGATGAGTTATCAGTAGAGCCATCGTTGATACAAATTATTTCTATATCAGATAGCGTTTGATTAATAACACTTTGCAGACATTTTTCTAAATAAATTTCTACATTATAAACTGGAATGATAACCGATATTTTATTCATATTTATTTACCTTTTGTTTTAAAAAATAAGAACTTAGTGTTATTATTATGCCTTACATAAATATGGATACTTAGTATAGAGATACTTCTATAGCTTTTTTTATACTTTTGTTTAAAAAAGACACTAATTAATTTTTTAATTATATTATTTGATTTAATGGTATAAATTTTATTGTATTTTTTCTTTTTAAGATTGATAAGAAGGTTATAAAGTGAGTGGTCTATTTTGCTTTCAAGATGCTCTATATCCTTATCAACAATAAAAGAATGAGCTAAATCAAATGAGAGATGCTTGTTTTTTAAATGTAAATCGTAAAGAGATGCCCAAAAACTATCTTCAAACGCTATCCAAAATATTTCTTCATATTTATTAAATAGACTCCAGTATTGCAAATAATTATAAAAATCAATACAGATTTTTATATAATCAAGAGCTATTGTGATATTTTTTTTATGAGCTTTAGATATTGTAGAATTAGCTCTTCTAAGGTAATTATAAGTTTTATTTTCAATAACCAATATTTTTTGTGAAACAATAAAATACTTCCAAAAAAAAGGGTGATCTTGATGATATAAGCCATCTGGAAAGTTGATGCTATGTTTATCAATAATTTCTTTTTTCCATAATTTAGCCCATACAGGAACTGGGTACTGTAATATATCTTTTGAACTGAATATATAAATACCAGCAGGCTTACTGTTAAAATATGACTCGTCATTATCTTTTAGATGATACAATTCTTCATAATGAACATGGGTTTTAGCTTGTACTAAATCACATTCATTTGTGGTAATGGCATTATACATTACTGTAGCGGCATCTATTTCTAGCCAATCATCTGGGTCAATAAACATTATATAAGGAGCAGTGGCGATTTTTAAGCCATTATTCCTTGCAACGGAGACACCTTGGTTTTCTTGATTAATAAGGATAATCCTTCTATCAAGTTTCTCATATTTTTTTAAAATATCTAGCGAGTTATCAGTAGAGCCATCGTTGATACAAATTATTTCAATATCAGTAAGGGTCTGATTAATAACGCTATTAAGACATTTTTCCAAATAAATTTCTACATTATAAACTGGAATAATAATTGATATTTTATTCATTATTTATTTCCTTTTGATTTTTAAAAATAAAATTCTAGTGGTATTAAGTTTTTCTTTATAAATAGTAATACCTAGAAATTTAATTTTTTTATAACCATTCTTATATGTTTTATTTTTAAGACTAAGTAGATTTTCATAAATTTTAGAGTCTATTTTATTACTTAAATGTTCTATATTTTTATCAACAATAAAAGAATGAGCTAAATCAAGAGCTAAATATTTTTTTGTGGTATTAAGTTCTTTGATAGCCTGCCAAAAAAATCTGTCAAAAGTACCCCAAAAAGCTATTTCGTATTTATTAAATAAGTTCCAATGTATTAAATAATTATAAAAATTAATACATACATTAATATGATCTAAGGACATGATTGAGTTTTTATTGGCAGTTTTAGACATAATAGAACTAGGGCGTCTTAAATAATTATAAACAGTATTATCTATTCCAAATATGCTTTTTGAAGCGGTTAAATATTTCCACATAAATGGAGCGTCTTCATAATATAGTCCTACTGGAAAGTTAATTTCGTATTTATCTATAATTTCCTTTTTCCATAGTTTGCCCCAAGCAGTATGGTTGATAGTAATAAAATCTTTTGGGTTAATAGTATAGTTACCTATGGGTATAGATTTAAAATACTTTATTTCGCCTTTTTTTACATCTTGTAAGGAGGCATAATGTAAGTTAATTTTGCCTTGCACTAAATCGCAATCATTTGTGGTAATAGCTTTATACATAGCCTTAGCTGCATCTAACTCCAGCCAATCATCAGAATCTACAAACATAATGTAAGGAGCTGTAGCAACTTTTAAACCACTGTTTCTAGCTCCTGAAAGTCCTTGGTTCTCTTGATTAATAAGAATAATCCTTTTATCAATTGCCGCATATTTTTTTAGGATTTCCAAAGAGTTGTCAGTGGAGCCATCGTTAATGCAAATTATTTCTATATCAGTAAGGGTCTGATTAATAACACTATCAAGACATTTTTCTAAGTAGCTTGCTACATTATAAACAGGAATAATTACTGATATTTTATTCAAAGCTACCTCATCATTAATTAAATACATGGTATAATAGCATTTATTTTGTTATAATGCCATTATAAGTATTGGAGAGTGATGCACATGAAATATGATTATTTAATAATAGGAGCAGGGTTTGCAGGAGCTGTGTATGCTCGACAGGCAGCTGATAAAGACTTAAAAGTATTATTAATAGATAAAAGAAATCATGTGGGTGGTAATGCTTACGATTCTTTCGATGAAGATGGTGTGCTAATTCATAATTACGGTCCTCATATTTTTCATACCAATAACAAGGAAGTGTGGGATTTTCTTAGTCGCTTTACCCAGTGGCATTATTATCAGCATTGGGTTTTAACCAGTGTAGAAGGACAGTTGCTGCCAATGCCGATTAATGTTAATACCATTAATAAACTTTACGGCACACAATATAATGCTTTTAATATCCATGAGTTTTATGAATCTAAAAGAAACAAAACAATTGGAGAAATTAAAAATTCGGAAGATTTTATTCTTTCACAAATTGGTGAACATTTATACGAAAAATTCTTTAAAAACTATACAAAAAAGCAATGGGGAGTTTATCCTGATGAGCTGGATAAATCTGTTATTGCCAGAATTCCCATTCGCCATAATTTTGACCCAAGATATTTTTCTGACAAATATCAAGCCATGCCTTTACACGGCTATACTAAAATGTTTGAAAGTATCTTAGATTCTAAAAACATTGATGTTCGCTTAGGTGTTTCCATGCAAAATTTAGATGCAGATATTTCTTACGAAAAAATAGTTTATACAGGCAAACTTGACGAATATTTTAATTATAAGCACGGCAACCTTCCTTATCGCTCTTTAAGGTTTGAATTTGAAAACCTTGAGCAGGAAAAATATCAGGAAGCTCCTGTGGTGAATTATCCTAATGATTACGACTTTACCCGCATAACCGAATACAAACAATTAACAGGACAAAAATCGTTTAATACCACTATTTCTCGGGAGTATTCCATGGATGATGGTGAGCCGTATTATCCGATTCCTAACGATAAGTCTGCACAAATTGTAGAAAAATACGCCCTTGAAGTAGCGCAATTAAAAAATGTTTATTTCTTAGGAAGGCTTGCGGAATATAAGTATTATAATATGGATGCGGTGGTGGCGAGTGCCATCAATAAATTTAAAGAAGTTGAAGAAAGTTAAGACACAAAAAACCCCCTTCGCTTGGGCGTTGTGGGTGGACTGCATAGCAGGACGGGGTAGTGGTAAAATAAATAATGCAATATATAAAACTAATTTTAGAAACTGATAATATCAGCCCCCTAGAGGAGCTAATTGAGGAATCTGTGGATTCTATTTTAACTCAAGGTGTGGCAGGGTATGAATTGCCAAGTGAGGATATATTAAGTCTTTCTTTTAGTCGGTGGGATGTTTTAATTACACCGCTTCCAAACCAAGACTTTATTTTTGATGTTTGTAAAAATCTTGCCATAAAAATTATCTCTATGGAGACTATTGAAGATAACACCGATTATTTATCTCAAAACGATCACCGCTACTCTTTAGACATGGGCAACTTCGTAATTTTTAACAATGAAGAAGATTACGAAAAGTTCTATTCTGCTAAAAAAATTCCGCTTTTTATTAATCGGGCGGCGGCTTTTGGCACGGGCGAACATGAAACCACAAGCATGTGTTTAGAATTTATAGAGAATCTTCACAATAAAGGTTATAATTTTAGTAATATGCTGGACTTAGGTTGCGGCTCGGCGATTTTAGCCATCGCCATGAATAAATTATTTAGTGGTCCGATTTTAGCCACAGATATAGATAGCCTAGCTCTGCAAACTGCGGCTGACTTTGTGTCAAAAAATAACGCTGAAATTACCATGTTATTATCAACAGGGTTCTTGCAAATAGAAAAGCAAAAATTTGATTTAATAACCGCTAATATTCTTTTAAATCCGTTAATCAGCATGGTGGACGATTTTTATAATTATTTGGCAGATGGTGGTTATTTAGTATTATCGGGCTTTTTAGATTCGCAGGTGGAAACTCTGCGAAATACATTTGATAAAAAATTTAAATTAGTAGAAATTAAAGCCAAAAACTCATGGCGCGCAATAATTTATCGGAGGGAAGATAATGAATAACAATTTAACCGTGTTAATACTGGCGGCAGGTATCGGTTCAAGAATGAACTCCAACATTCCTAAGGCGATGCACCAGCTGGGTGGCGTGCCGATGATAGACCATCTGCTTTATAAAGCCAAGCAATTAAACCCGGCGCAAATAATTTCGGTAATTGGTGAAGATATGCCTAAGCTGCAAGATCATATTATAGATAAATGCGATGTTATCCATCAAAGTAAACGGCTTGGCAGCGCACATGCGGTTTACACGGCAAAATATGCTCATAATCTTAAGGAAGGAATTACGCTGGTGCTTTATGCCGATACGCCACTGGTGGAAGTGAGCGCCCTGCAAGATTTAGTAGATAAAGTGTCCTCCGATAGTGTGGTGTGCGTGTTAGGTTTTGTTAAAGAGGAAGACAACTCTTATGGTCGCTTGATGATTGATGAAGAGGGTAATCTTACAAAGATTGTTGAAACGAAAGATTTAACAGGTGAGGAAGAAGATACATCCATTTGTAATTCTGGCGTGATGGCAATAAAAACCGAATTAATTTGGGATTTAATTGCCAAAATTGATAACGAAAATTCTAAAGGTGAATATTATTTAACCGATATTATAGAAGTAGCGGTGGATATGGAGCATAAATGCAGCTTTATACTGGATGATGAAGAAACTCTGGGCGGAGCTAACACTAAAGCTGAATTAGCCGAATTAGAAGGTGTGTTTCAATTTATGCAAAGGGATAAATTTTTAGAACAGGGCGTGCAGTTGATAGATCCCGACAGCGTATATTTTTCCTTAGACACAAAAATCGGAAGAGATGTAATAATTTATCCGAATGTG
>JAISPM010000004.1 GCA_031274895.1 Alphaproteobacteria bacterium | reverse complement strand
CAGAACAGCTACTTTTTTGAGAGCAAAAAAATCATTACCACTTTCTGGTTCCAAAGATACAATTTTATCAATACCATAATCTTGTTGCTTACTGTTGCTTAATAATAAAGGTCTTAATCCTAGACGCCTTCTTACTGCTGCTAATGCCTTAACAGCAAACAAAAACGGAATATCTTTCCCATCAATTTTTTGATAAGCAACTACAGTATCATCCTTATGCAATCTCATTAAGAATTTTGGTTTTTTATTTTTATCTTTTTCTAGTATTTCTTGGAAATTTTCACTACTTTTATATGAAATATCTCCCCTATTACCCTTATGTTCGGCAAAATCGGCATATAATATAAAATTACCATGATACCCTAAAGTTTCTGCTTTTGTTTTGGCATCAACCTTTGCAACTATCTGATAAATATCCACACATTTATAAGAATCCACAGCGTAGGCTTTAAAAGGACTATTTGCTACATTCTCAGTGATAGAAGCCTTCAGTAATGGTGAGTAAGTATCTTTCCGTTTTTGCTTTTGATTGATAGGTTTCACCGCACTATAATATTTCAATGAAACTTTTTTAATGCCCCTAGATTCACCATAAGATTTTAATAAATCACTTAATTCTTTTTCTTGTGCTTTAGATAATTTTTCACCTTTTGCTTTCCAACTAGTAGGTTCAAATCCGAAGTCATTTTTTGCCAAATGTTTACGAATATCCATGCGCAAGCTATCTTCTTCAGGATTATAAGGTTCTTCTGGATTAGCCTTATAATCCAAGCAGATTACATTTTTGATATTTCCTAAAGATAGTGTTTCAATAGCTGCTCTTTCTTTTACTAAATATTGACCCGATTTACTATCTCTAATAGGCTTACCTTCACTATTAAGCACGATACCATAAGCCGTATCTTTATAAAGCGCAGATTGTTTTTTATGATTAACTTTCACCGATGGAATAATACTATCAAGGGATTCTTTTATTTGTTTACGGAATCCATCCCAATTCATCAGTGAATGTTGAAGATTACCTCTTAAAATTTCTCCCATTTGAGATTTTTGCATCGATAAATAATTTTCTCTTGCCACATTTGTCATGCGTCCTTGCAATTCACCGCTAACTTTCTGCACTAAACCTCTGCTTATTAAGGCTATGGTGATAGCATCTAAGCTATGGTGGCGATGGTCGCTCCTATCTTTCTTATTTTCTTCCAATGTATTTAAAATATCATTCAAGCCTAAATAATGGCGATAGCTACTGGTAATTTTACCCTGCATACATACAATATTATGATTTTCCTCAATAAGACTGGATAAATACTGTTTAGCAACTCTTGTGATGTATCTGGTATCGTTTAATTGACTCGCCGAGAAATTATCGCGCAATTTTTGCGCTATTTCATTACCTTTTTCAGTAAACCGATAATATTTAGGATTATTTTTATAGATTTTTTTAGCTCTTCCAATTAATTCATCATAGTTATACTTAGGATTATTACTAAAAGCATCATAAGGAGTTTGATTCTTTTTCTCTTGATTACACTGACGACAAACTAAAACAAGATTTGTAAAACTATCATCTCCGGTTTGCGAGATTGGTAGAATATGGTCAACCTCACTATCTGTAGTATATCCTATGGTATTACCACAATAAATACATTGAGCTTTTTCAACATTATTATTAGCTTTATCTTTAGGACTCTTTTTTAAATTAAACCCTTGTTGTTCATACCATAGCTTTACTTTTCTAGATTCATCCCTATTAGCTCTATGACCTAATAAGCCATCTATTTCCTTATTCCAAGCCTCATTAACCTGATTAGCTTTTTGCATATCCTCTTTAGTTTTAGGCGAATTAATAATATCCCTTGCCATCTCAAGGTGAATATCGCTAAATTTAAAATCATCACCAACTTTTGAGCGCATTTCATCAATAATAGAATTCACCACAACTTGAATTTGATTAAGCGCAATATGCACAGTGGGATTGTTGATTTTTCCTTTCGTGAGTTCTTTATATAATTGTGAGTTAGGTTTTGCTGTAGCTTTTTTAGTAAGCGTTTGTTTTCCTCTAGCGATTTCTAAAATAAGCTCTTCACCAACAGGGCTATAAATTTCTCCTGTCAAGGCATTTTTAAGGACACTTATATCGCCATAGTAAGGAAGCCGATAACCTATTCCATCCGGCAACACACCTTTTTCTTCTTCATGTTTAATGCCATAAACCTGTTCTATTATTTTATCAACAGTAGCACTTTGGTTTTCCCAAGCCTCTACCAATTTAAACAAGGCTTTATTGCTATAATTGGCATAGCCTTTTTCTCTATTGAGTTCACTAAAAATAGTTTTAGGATTTTTTGTTGCACCACTTTCTTTAAATAAATTATCTAGCTCTTGTTGAGTAAACCCTTGAGATTGCCAACCGTTATAAAATAATTCTTCTTTTTTATTTTCATTAATATCTAAGAATTCAAGTGCTAAAATATCTTCAACTAATTTGTTTTGTTGATTTAAATCTAGGTTAGACCATTTATCACCTAAATAATCTGCCATAGTAGAAAAAGTATTGTTTCGCTTAAATAAAACTCCACCGCCTTCATCATCAGAGGTTTTCCAGTTGGTTTGCCTGACTTCACGCAGGCTCCAGGTGACTTCGTCGTACGGGTGGACCCCCGCGGTGGAGAACACCCGCGACAACCGCAAACCGCGTCCAGCGGCGAGAAGGGAGACTGACATGATGACCTTTCTTAAGATGCGGGGTGGTGTTCAGTTAAG
>JAISPM010000132.1 GCA_031274895.1 Alphaproteobacteria bacterium | reverse complement strand
ATTAGTTGTATGTTTATTTTTTTCTGCCTTTTGGGTAAGATTACTAAACGATTTGCTCCCTTTCCCATTGTTTAGAATCGTTCAGTTTTCCGTTTATTTTTTATTAGGAGTTATTGTTTACGCTTTTAGCTTTTACATAATTTCCGATGTGTTGCGAATCTTCATAAAAATTAATCCGCATAAGGAAGGAATCATAGTATTTGCGCTGGCTATAACAGTTGCCGCCTTAGGATACCTTAACACACGACTTATAAGGGAAAGCAATTACACTATTTACAGCGATAAAATTAAGCATGCTGCAAAAATAGTTATGGTATCGGATATTCATATCGGCAGCCCTGATATGACCTTAAGTAAATTTCAACGCATGGTGCAAAAAATCAATGCGCAAAATGCTGATTTTGTTATATTGGCAGGCGATATTGTCGACGACGCTTCTGTTAATTATAAAAAACTGGGCTATGAGAATCTATTTAAATCTTTGCAGGCAAAACATGGTGTTTACGCGACAATAGGGAATCATGAAAATTACCGCGGCGATGTTCACAGTATTGTGCAAGATTTAACTTCCGATGGCATTAAAGTTTTAGATAACTCTGCGGAATATTTTGCTGCCTATAATTTAAATATCCTTGGCATTACCGATGTTAGCGGCACATCTCGGCAACTGGCAAAAGTGGTGGACTTTAACTTGGATTCGCATAAATTTAATTTAGTGGTGGAGCATAATCCGATTCGCTTTAGTGAGGCAGCAGAAGACAATGTAGATTTACAACTATCAGGACACACCCACGGCGGACAAATGCTTCATGGATGGATTATAACACAATTGATGTATCCTAAACCACGCGGACAGCTTGATTTAAATGGTAGTAGCTTAATTACCGGCTACGGCGTTGGCACTTGGGGACCTCCAATTCGCGACATTACCTATCCTGAAATTATAATAATTAATGTGGAGCCTAGATAGTCGTCATACCAGCGTAGGCTGGTATCCATCCAATAATTATGCTGATGTATATCAGCATAAAATATTTTTTGGCAATAACAAGAATCTAGTTTGTTAAATAGCAGTGGATACCAGCCTACGCTGGTATGACGGTATTTTTATTCCAAAAAGCTGTTGATTAAAGCAATATCCTTATCGGAAATTTCGCCGCTAACTGCTCTTAACGCCAAAATGCTTAGCAGATAATTATACTTAGATTTCGTATAATCTCTACGGCTGCTAAAAAAGTTATCAGTGGCGATTAGCACATCGGTGGTGGTTTTTAAGCCTACCGTATACGACTGTTGCGCCGCTTGCAGGAATCTTTCTGAAGAAATCAGCGATTGATTCAATGCCTCAATCTGCGATTGTCCGTTCATAACATTTAAATAATACTGCACTGTCAAGTTTTCTATATTATTTTCAAGTTCACGCAATGCAAAATCGGCACTGCTTTTACGATATTTCGCCTGTTTGGTTTGGGTTGATGTTGCGCCACCGCCATAAAGACTCATATTAAGAGTTAATCCAACTGAGGCATTACGTCCTGTAAACCTATCGTTAATTGTTGGGTCGCGTCCACCGTTTACGCCCATACTTCCCACTAAATTAATGGTTGGATAATAACTTGATGATGATACTTTTATGTCCTCTTCCGCCAACATTACCGCTAATTGCGTGGAAAGAATATCTAAATTTTGCTCACGGGATTGCGCTTTCCATTTATCCATATCTTGCTCTTCAATGGATATGTTAGAAATATCGCCCTTAAGTCTGCTGATTTCCGTGATGTTGGTATTTAACATCTTATTGAGTGCATCCATTTGCACTTTTAAATTATTTTCTAACAATAAATTGTTATATTTTGCTAATTGATATTGCGCCCTTACTTGGTCAATATCTACTTTTCTGGATTGTCCCACCGAGGCTTTTTGCGAGATTTCTTGCATATATTTATTCAAATACTCAATTTGTGCTTTTGAGGATTCTAAATCATCCTGCGCCGCAAGCACCGCAAAATAACCTTCCGCAACTCTTAACATCAGATTGTTTTTTTCTTTATCCAGCACAATTTGCGCTCTTTGCGCCATTAGTTTCCCTTGGGAATAATACGCCCACGCTGTAGGATTATACAGCGGTTGCACCAAGTTTAAACTTAAGCCGTAGTTTTGCGAATCGGTAAAAGTGTAAGAACGATTCGCCCCACTTTGCGTAGCATAGTTTCTATTAACACTATCTAAAGCTGCATTACCTTGCAAACTTAATTGCGGCAACAGGTAAGAATTTGCCAAACCCTTATAAGCAAAATCGGCATTAAAGGTTTCAACCTTAGATTTAAAATCAAAGTTATTATCAAAAGCTATTTGCAAAGCGTCTTTTAAGTCAGTTGCCTGCACGCCTCCTGATAAAAAAGCAAGTAATAGTATATAACGCAGATATTTAATCATAAAATTACCCCTGAAGCATTTTTATTGGTTCTTTAGTTTTTTTCTTTTTATTTCTTTTTTCAAAAAGATTCTCCACCACGGAATACAAAGTCGGCACCACCACAAGTGTTAGAAGTGTAGAAGATATAATCCCGCCAACTACCACAATTGCCAAAGATGCATTATCTTCACTTCCTGCGCCCCTAGCAATTGCCGCCGGCATCATGGTTAAAATAATTGTAAACGAAGTCATCAAGATAGGGCGTAGCCTTATCGGACAAGCCTTAAGCAGGGCTTCTCTAATAGGATAGCCCTCTTTTCTTCTTAATTCATTGGTGAAATCTATCAAAAGAATCGCATTTTTTGCCACAAGACCAACTAATAGAATCAGCCCAATCATGGAGAACATATTCAGCGAGAATCCCGTAATAAACAGCCCAAAAACGCCGCCCACAATTGCTAAAGGAACTGACACCATTAAAACCAGTGGTTGAATAAACGAGTTAAATTGCGATGCCAACACCATGTATAACAGTATCACTGCCATGGCAAACACAATAGCAACATTTACCACCGTGCGTTGGAATTCTTTTGCAGGTCCTGCCATTTCTAAGCGATAGCTTGGCGGTAGAACCTTTGCTGCCGCAGCATTAACCACGACTAAAGCCTCAGACAACACAACAGAAGGATTCACCGTAAACTGGGTGCTGAACATGGTGCCGAATCTTTCTACGGTAGAGAATCCTAAGAATTCTTCAGGTTGCACCACGCTATCGATTCTTATAATTTTACCGCCGCCGGCACGCAAGAAAATATTATTAACGCTATCTTTCCAAGTAAATTGACTATCTTTCCCTTTCAATCTTAAATTAAAACGTTCAGGATTATCGGCACTGCTGAACATAGCAATGGCTTGTCCGCCAATGGATATACCGATGGCATTTACCACATCCGCTGTGGTTAAGCCTAAAAGGGCAATTTTATCACGATTCGGAATAAATCTTAATTGCGGTAATAATGAAGCACTGGTAGTTACCGCCGCAATTTCAGGATGGGTTGATAATTCTTGACTTAGTAAGCTACTATAGCGATATACTGAACGTAAATCCGGTCCGGTTAAGTTAAACTGTAAACCCGTGCCGCCACCGATTCCTTGCGATGCCGCAATAACCGAAGCACCAACAATTTTATTTAATTCAGGTTGCAATATTCTGATAAAATCTCTTTGCGAGATATTTCTATCCTTAATCGGCACCATGCTGATAAACATTTGGCTGTTGGCAACTCCACCGTTTCTACCACCGCCTACGGTTGAGCTGACATTCAGAATTTCAGGATGTTTACCCAAGATTGTTTCCACTTCACGAATCTTTTCAATGGTGTAATAAATGTTAGAACCCGCAGGGGTTTTTACATTGATATTAAATCTTGATTGATCGGATTCCGATGCAAATTCGCCCGGAACTTTACTGAAGAACAAGAAGCTACTCATAAAAAACGCCAAGGCTAACACCAACACAATAAAACGATGGCTTAGTGCGAATTTTAATAAGGCTAAATACCATTTTTCAACGAAAAGGAAAACATTTTCCAGTCCGCGTTTAAATCTGCCTTGTTTGTGGTTTTGAGGGCGCAAGAATCTTGAGCAAAGCATTGGCGTAATATACATACCTACAAAATATGATATTATCACACCGAATACCGTTACCACCGCAAAGGATTTAAAGAACTTCCCGATAATTCCGCCCATGAAAAACACAGGACCAAAAATTGCCACCAAAGATAAAGAAGCCGCTAATACCGCAAAAACTATCTGATTGGCTCCCGCAATGGCAGCCTCTTGCGGTGGGACGCCCTCTTCCATCTTTCGATAGATATTCTCCAGCACGATAATGGAATCATCCACCACCACCCCAATCAACAACAGCAACGCCAATAGGGTGATAGCATTCATGGTATAACCAAAGATATACATAACGAATACTGCTCCCAAAAGCGAAATTGGAATCGCTAAGGACACAATAAATGTGGAGGTTAAACTGCGTAAAAACAAGAATACTACTATGGCAGTCAGTAATGTCCCTAAGTAAAGATGTTCTTCCAGTCCGCGCACCAGCTCTCTGATGAAATCTACATCGTTCGCAGTGAGGGTTAAATTTAAACCGGGTTCAAGAGATGGTAGAATCTCGTTATTAAAGCGGTTCATCACCTCTCTTTCAATATCAAAAGCATTGGTGCCGCTGATTTTAGAAACCCCAACAATTAAAGAGGGTTCACCATTAAATGATGCGTATCTTCTGAAATCTTCCAGACCCTCAAAAACTGTAGCAATATCTTGCAGACGCACAAAAGATGCGCCATTACTTTTTACCACAAGCCTTTTTAATTCATCGGCTGAGCGAAACTCTAAGTTAAGGTCAAGTAATAGTTCGTTTTTGCTGCCCACAATATAGCCACCGGGCATTTGGAAATGGTTGCGAACAATGGCAGTGCGAACATCATCCACCGTTAAACCGTAGGAAGCCATTTTGTAAATGTCTAACTCAACGCGCATCTCTCTAGCGCGCTGTCCGTAAATTGGCACCTCGGAAACACCATTTACCGTTTGTAATCTTTTTTGAATAAAGGTTTCCGCATAGGTATTAAGCTGCTCTAAGGTTCTGTTGCCTGTAAGAGTAAAGCGGATAATTGGCGAACCACTCATGGTTTCTTTTCTGATAATAGGCGAATCGATACCATCGGGCAGGGAGCGCAAAGACTCCGAGACCTTCGCCTGCACCTCGTTAAACGCCACATCCACATTCTTCTCTAACAAAAAGGCAATGGAAACCACCGATACTCCCGGCGTGGAGCTACCAGTAATAGCATCAATACCCGAAATACCATTGAGTTTTTCAAGTAAAACTTTGGTAATGGTTTGATCCACCACTTCGGCATCTGCGCCTCTTTGTGTGGTTATTACGGTTATAAACGGAAAGTCAACATTAGGATATTGGTCGATTCCTGTCATGAAAAAACCAACAATACCAAATAACATAATTACCGATGCCATCATAAAAGACATCACATGTCTTTTAATTCCGAGTTCTGGTAAGGACATACAATCACCTTAGTTTAATTTATTAATTTTAGTTTTTAAATCACTACCCCGTCCGACTTCGTCGTCCACCCCTTCTCTTTGAGAGGGGAATAAAAGGAAATTTTTCAACTAATTAATAGTTTGAGCTTTATCTGCTAGATTTTTACTGCGCAGTGTATTTTATACATAAGGAGGAAAAATCTAGCCTAGAAAGCCAAAATATTAATTAGTAATACTTACTTTTGCCTTGTCGGAAAGGAAATTAGCCCCATCCACTATTATGGTCTCGTCTCCTCTAAGTCCACTTAATATCTCAACTAAGCCATCTTGATAGACACCTGTTTTTACCGGAATTTCATTTACGGTATTATCTTCATTCAAAACATAAACCACCTTACCGGCAAGTCTTAAGATAACCGAAGCCTCAGGCACCAGCACCGCATCTTTTTTATGCTCCATGGAGATATAAACTTCCATCGTGCCACCCGGCTTAAGGTTATAATTATTTTTAGGAATATAAATAATTAGGGAAACGCTACGACTTTGCTCGTCTATCATCGGTTTTAGTTCTTTAATTTTACTTTTAAGAGCAATATCTGTGCCGCTTATATGTAGACTCACCTCTTGATCGCTCCTCAAACGGCTGGAGAAACTTTCAGGCATACTGGCAATTACCATAAGATTTTTATTATTAACAATATCCACAATCGGCGAAGAATTTGACACCAGCGTTCCGACTGCAATATACCGCTGTTGAATCATGCCGTCTTGATGGGCGCGAATGGAAGATTTTGCCAGCTGAATTTTACTGTTAGATAAAACTGCCCGAGCATTCACAAGCTGTTCCTGAAAAGTTTTAATACTGGTATTAAGACTATCTAAATCGGCTTGCGATACGAATCCATCTTTAATTAATTTTTTATAGCGAGATTGAGTTCTTTGGGCATCTGCCAAAAGAGCCGACAATCTTTTAATTTCAGCCTCTTGCGAATCCACATTATTTCTGAGTGTGCGCGAATCCACCACCGCAATAATATCACCAACTTTTACCGTATCGCCGATATTAACATTAATGCGTTCTACCAAGCCCGAAACCTCTGCAGAAACCGTATTAATATCTAAGTTAGAAATACTACCTATGGTTTTTTCGTAAACTTGGAAATCTTGACGATGAATTTGCTGTGTAATCACAGGTATAACTGATGCCGATCTTGTTGGCGCAGCCGCATTTTTAGCCTTGTTTTTAGAAGAGTTCATAAAATACATAAAAGCTGAAGCCACTGCCAAAATAATAATTAAATAAATTATTATTTTTTTCTTGGACGATTTTTTAGGCTCTTCATCCTCTTCATTAAAATTTTTATTGTCGAATTTTTCAGATTCTTCCTCTTCTAAATCTATAACTTTAAGATTTTCAAGGGAATCTTTTTTATCTTCTTTATAAAAAGTAACTGTAGGATTAATTTCACTTTCAAGATTGTTCTGTTTTTGCAACTCATCTTCCGGTTTTTCAATCACTGATTCGTCAACTTCTTTTAGATTATCATTTTTATTTTGAGAATTCATTAAACTACCTATAGACAATTAAAAAGATATTATATTACAAAAGTATATCAAAAAACAAGACTAATGTTTACTTGACACAAAATATTTTATTTAACCACTACCCCGTCCGCCTAACGGCGTCCACCCACAACGCCCGAGCAAAGGGGAATTTCAAGATAGCATTTATGCTTAGTGGATATTTTGGATTTCTATTCAGGAGTTTTGACCCGCAGCATATAATAATATGTAAGAGGGCAAAACTCCTGAATAGAAATCCAAAATATCCACTAAGAGATTTCGACTACGCGGATGGTGTTGGTAATCCCGCCCACATCCACAGGCACACCGGCTACAATTACAATCTTATCACCCGACTTAACCCATTTTTGTTCTTTTAGCCATGAAGACGCTATTTCCACAATTTCAGAGAAAGAAGAAATTTTTTCAGGACTTAGCAATGCGTTCATGCCCCAGTTTAGAGCCAGTTGATTATATAATTGTTTAGAATTAGTAATGGTCAACATTTTTGCTTTAGATTTTTGATGGGAAATTCTGTTGGCAGTAGTCCCTTTGGCAGAAAAACTCACAATTACTTTGGCATCTAATTCTTTTGCTAATTCTTTTGCTTGTTTAGCAATAGCTCTGCCTACAGTAATATAGTTTCCTTTTTCATGGCAAGAAAAATAAGAATCCATGATATTTTTGTAAGATGTTTCCAGCATATCCCAATATAGCGAATCCGCTTCCACACTTCTGATAATATTTGCCATGGTGGTTACGGTTTCCACAGGATACAACCCTACGGTGGTTTCGCCCGATAGCATTACGGCATCGGTGCCATCATATACGGCATTTGCCACGTCTGAAGCCTCGGCTCTGGTTGGCACAGGAGATGTTGTCATGGAATCTAACATTTGTGTTGCCACAATCACAGGTTTAGATTGACGACGGCATTCCCTAATAATTTTTTTCTGCATTACCGGAACTTTTTCCGTAGGAATCTCTACGCCTAAATCGCCTCTTGCCACCATGATAGCATCTGAGACTTTAATAATTTCTTCAATGTGTTCAATTGCCGATGGTTTTTCAATTTTAGAAATAATTTTAGCTTTACCTTTAATTAATTCACGGGCATGTTCAACGTCTGCAGGTAATTGCACGAAGGAAAGTCCAATGTAGTCAACACCTAAAGACAAAGCAAACTCCATATCTTTAAGGTCTTTTTCGGTTAGTGCAGAAATTTTTAAAACGCCTGATGGGAAATTTACGCCCTTAGCGTTGGAAATAACACCACCGATAACCACTCTGGTTTCAATGAAATCTTCAGCGAATCGCTCAACTTCCAGTCTGATTTTACCATCGTCCACCAACAGGGCATCACCCTCTTTTACTGCTTCAAAAATTTGCGGATGCGGCAGTTTTACGCGGGTTTCATCGCCAAGTTCATCTTTTAAATCTAAAGTAAATTTTTGATTCGCAACAAGAGTTGCTTTATCATCTTTAAATTTACCAACACGTAGCTTTGGTCCTTGCATATCTGCCAAAATCGCTACCGGAGTGCCGTATTTTTTTGCTACTGACCTAATATTATCGTAAGTATATTTCTGTTCGTCATAAGATCCATGGGAGAAATTCAGCCTAAAAACATTCACCCCTGCAAGGTAGATTTTTTCAATTGTGTCTAATTCTCGTGTTGCCGGACCTAAAGTTGCAACTATTTTTACTCTTTTTGCACTATTTTCTTTTTCCATAATACTTCCTTTTTACTTATTCTTAAGTAGCATTGAAAATTATACACTATTTTTAATAAAAAGAGTAGAAAATTTAATATTTTTACTCTATAATATTACATAATATAATTTATAATTATGTTTGAAATTGAAATAAGTGAGTAAAGTAATAGGAATGTTAGTTAAGTTAGCTAAAGTTTTTGTTTGTTTTTTTATATTAATTATGACACCTGTGGCTATGTTTGCTGCCGATGAGGCTGCGGATACAACCGCAGCAACTGAAGCCGCACCTGTAGCCCCTGCGGCAATACCTATGCCATCTTCTTCCACAACTCCACCGGCAGCTAATACTGATACAGGTATCGCCGATAGTGTTCTTAATGGTCCAAATAGTGTATCAAGAAGAACTCCCGTGGTTAGTATGTCGGAAATCTCCAATGCCATAGACGATAACTATTCTTTTCTTTACGATCCGAATATGAAACCCGAACTTATTAAAGACTTACACGAACATCCGGATAACTATGTGGTGATGTATTTAGAAACCGGTGATGCTATTTTAATTAAATTAAGAGAAGACTTGGCACCAAATACGGTTATCAGATTTAGACAGTTGGTTCAAGATAAATTCTACGATGATATGGAAATATTCAGAGCTATCCCCGATTTTCTAGCCCAAATGGGCGATCCAAGCGGTAGCGGTTTTGGTGGTAAAGGCGTATTTTATTTCGCTGAAATCAATCCTGATGTAAAGTTTGTGCGCGGCACCGTTGCTATGTCTAACAATGGAAATTTACAAAGTGATGATACTCAATTTTTTATTACCTTTAATTCTTTCCCTTGGTTAGATGGTAAGTATACAGTTTTTGGCGAAGTGGTGCTTGGCATGCCCAGACTTGAGAACATCAATAAATCACTTGCTAACGATGGTTTTGTAACCGACCCTGCCATAGTTACGCAAATGGTATTATTATCCGACAGACCAACGGATAGAATTGACGATTTATCGATTCTTATTCCTGTAGAAGTAAAAGAGCAGGCGCAAAAAACCCAGCAAGATGCTCATCAAGCTGAACAAAACAGACAGCAAGCACGCATTGAAATGGAAGCACAACAGCAAGCCCTTGCTGACGCTAATAATGCTGCAAACGCTGCAGCTGCCAGTGTGGGTAATAACAACAACAATAATAATCAAAGTCAGCAAAATAATGCAAACAATGCACTTAACCCTGATAATTTAGGTGATAATACCTCACTTGCAGATGAAGATGCGTCAATTGAAGATCAAGCTGCAGATTCGCATATTACAGGTAATCCTTATTTACGCCCACAGCGGTAGGAAAGTAAGTTAAGTAATAAAGGAGGGTGGTATATTTTCCTTAGCCATGCTCGCACAATATTCTATAAGATTTTGTTTCTATGGACTTGGGCGAGCCTGATGCGGAAAATATACCACCCTCCTTTATTACTTAACCATAGAGAATGAGGAAGTTTTTTAATTTAATATTAAATTGTAAAAGGCAAAAGAAATATTTGAAATATTTCTTTTGCCTTTTACTTTCTTCCCCCTCTCTCCACACGAGCATTCAAGGGATTGAACCAACCAATGATAATATACTTTTAGCCGCATCAGGCTCGCCAATTATATAAATACGAAATCTTATCGAATATGTATGCGAGCGTGGCTAAGGCTAAAAGTATATTATCATTGGTTGGTTGTTATTTTAAAACGCCTCTAAAAAAACCTTCAACTTCTTCGGTATCCTTATTAACTCCTACCCCTTGAATGCTCGTAGTTGACCCTCCTCCGGTAGCATTCATAAATCCTAAAATCTCCGAGGCTTTTTCTTTTAAATTAATCGATGGCTCTAAGTCTTTACTAATTGCTATCATAAAGGAAATTTTATCGCCGTTTTTAGTTGCTAAATAAATAAGAGTCTTGCTTTTATCATTCAATAAAATATTACCGATATTTTTTAACTCTTTAGCTTCTACTTCTAAAGTAGCAAACAAACAGCTAACACCTGCAATATCCACAAAGCTATCTTTTAGTAGATTAAGATAATACTTTGCATTTAATCCTTCTAAAGTTTTTTTGAGACTTTTATTATCCTCAATTATTTGGCTGATTTTTTCACTGATATGTTCCTTATCGGCTCCTGCTCCTAAGGTTTTTACCGCCATCTCAATTTTATGCTCAAGTCCGTCAATATACTCTAAAGCCCTCTCCCCTGCTACAGCTTCAATTCTACGCACACCACTGGCAATTGAGCCTTCAGAAATAATTTTAATTACGCCGATTTCTCCTGTGGCTTTCACATGGGTGCCGCCACATAAGGTAAAATCGTAATTAATATTGCTTTTTTCACCAATACGAATGGTTCTGGCAATTTTAGGATATTTTTCGCCGAAAGTCGCCACCGCTCCTTTCTCAATAGCCTTTTCCAATTCCATAAATTCTACCACCACAGGATAGTTATTTAAAACTGCTGTATTGACAGATTTTTCTATTTTGGCAATTTCTTCAGCAGTTAAAGCCTTAGGATGGGTAATATCAAAGCGCAATAGGTTTTCACTCACCATAGAACCATGCTGGGTTATATGATTCCCCAAAGTCTCCAACAAAGCCTTATGTAGCAAATGAGTTGCCGTATGATGGCGTGCAGTTTGATTTCTCAGCCCTTTATCCACACTTAACACCACAGATTCTTTTTTAAGACTGCCCTCTTCCAGCAAGATTTTATGCACATAAAGATTGCCGCGATGTTGGGTATCTAAAACTTTAGCCAGCATGCCATTACTGTGAATAAAGCCTCTATCACCAACCTGTCCGCCCATTTCTCCATAAAATGGTGTTTTATCAGTAATGACATAGCCCTCAGCAGTAATTTCTTCTACTTCAACCAATTTATTATCAGACTTAGCTACCAGTGATAAAACTTTTGCTTCCATTTCAAGAGTTTCATAGCCTACAAACTCTGTGGTTGGTAATTTACCGGCTAATTCTAACCAAATACTATCTTCCTTAGATTCGCCACTACCCTGCCAAGATTTTTTCGCTAAATTTTTATGATTCGTGTTAGCTTCTTCAAAGCCTGCTTCGTCTAAAGTAATATTTTTGCTACGCAGAACATCTTTAGTTAAATCTACAGGGAAACCATAGGTATCATACAATTTAAACGCTGTTTTTCCTGAAAAAACTTTATCAGAACCCAATTTATCCAGCTCTTCATTTAAAATTTTAATGCCCGAATTAAAGGTCTCGCCGAATTTATTTTCTTCCGCCTTGATGGTATCAGTAATGAATAAATCGTGGATGGCTAATTCTTTATAAACACCTGCCATCTGATTTTTCAGCGCAGGGAAAATTTTATAAAGAGTTGCGTCTTTACCGCCAAGCATATAGGAATAACGGATAGCGCGGCGCAAAATACGGCGCAAAACATAGCCACGACCTTCATTACTTGGCAAAATTCCTTCCGCAATCATAAAAGCAGAGGAACGCAAATGATCGGCAATAACCTTAAACGCCGCCTTATTTT
>JAISPM010000099.1 GCA_031274895.1 Alphaproteobacteria bacterium | reverse complement strand
TAGTATTTGATACAGGCAGGAACATGTCATTGCAGTTAAAAGAGAAAGAGTCCTGCTTTGGGTTTATTATATTAAATATTAATCGCTCTGCCAAAATAACTGGCTATGAGAATTTCTTTTAACTCGTCAATGGTTGGATATCTTGGATTTGCTCCTGTGCATTGGTCATCAAAAGCGTCTTCTGCGATTTTATCCAGTTTTGCTCTAAATTCACTTTCGCTGATACCTGACCCGTAATCTTTTATGGCGTAATCAATACCTAAAATTCTACGAATTTCTTTAAGTTTTCCTAAGAAACTTTCAACTTTTTCGTCGTCAGTTCTACCCGGTAAACCTAAATAATTAGCCAGTCTCGCATATTTAGACTTCACATTTGGATATTCATATTGCGGGAAAACACCTTGTTTTTTAGGGTTATCAACCATATTAAACCGCACAACATTTTCTAACACCATCGCATTACATAATCCGTGCGGCATGTGGAAAGCAGCTCCGAGTTTATGTGCCAAACTGTGAGATATTCCTAAGAAAGCGTTCGCAAAAGATAGTCCTGCAATAGTTGCCGCATTATGAACATTCTCGCGCGCTTTAATATTACTACCATCACGATAAGCAATTGGCAGATTCTCAAATAATAAATACAAGGCTTCCATGGCAAGTGGATCGGTATAAGGAGTTGCCATCATAGAGGCTAGTGCCTCAGTTGCATGGGAAATTGCATCAAACCCGCTGATAGCAGTTAAAGATTTCGGTTGGCTCATAACCAATTCCGCATCAACAATTGCCATGTCAGGCGTAATTGCATAGTCTGCCAACGGATATTTTTCACCGGTAATTTCGTCGGTTATTACCGAGAATGGTGTAACCTCAGAGCCGGTTCCTGATGTTGTAGGAATTGCCACAAACATGGTTTTCCAAACTTCAGGGAAAGCGATGATTCTTTTTCTAATATCCATGAATCTCATGCTAATATCTTCAAAGCTGGTATCAGGATACTCATACATTACTCGCATGATTTTAGCCGCATCCATCGGGCTACCGCCACCAAGAGCAATTATAACATCAGGCGAAAAAGACTTCATTAGGTCTGCACCGCGATGAACTTCTGCTAGTGTTGGGTCCGGTTGCACATCGCTAAACACACGATAATCTATTTTAAGGTTTTCCAGCACCTTGGTAAGTCTATCAAGATACAAACCTGCAATCGCATTATCGGTAATAATGAAAGCACGTTTTTTACCTTTTAAATCGGTTAATGCAAAAGGAAGACAACCAAATTTATGATAAATTTTCGGTGGCACTTTAAACCACAACATGTTTTCTCTTCTTTTAGCAACCCATTTAACATTTAATAAATTCATAGGAGTCACATTACCACTGAAAGAATTTTTACCCCAAGTTCCACAGCCTAAAGTCAACGATGGTTCTAACATTTGGTTATAAACATCGCCGATTGCGCCAAAGGCTGACGGAGAATTAATTAAAATTCTTCCTGTCTTCATTTCATCGCTAAACAAAGCGATTTTTTCTTTTTCGCTTTCTCTGATATATAATGAAGAGGTATGACCGATTCCTTCAAAATCCAGTAATTCTTTAGCTTTTTTAACGGCTTCACTAAAGGTTCTAACTCTATACAATCCTAATACCGGAGAGAGTTTTTCGTAAGAAAAAGCCTCGTTCACACTCACATCGCTTACTTCGGCAATTAAGGTTTTGGTGTTTCTATCTACTACAAAGCCTGCCATTTCTGCAATTTTATAAGCCGATTGCCCTACTATTTCAGAATTTAAATAACCTTTTTGATTAGGAGCCTCTTGGGTTATCATTAATTTTGCCAGTTTACTTTTTTCTTCAACTGAACAGAAATAAGCTCCTCTTAATTTAAATTCAGTTTTAACAATTTCATAAACATCTTCAAGAACCACAGCCGCTTGTTCGGTAGCGCAAATAACACCGTGATCAAAGTTTTTAGAAATTAATATGGAAGATACCGCCATTTTAATATCGGCAGAGGTATCTATAATTACCGGAGCATTCCCTGCACCCACACCAATGGCAGGATTTCCGGAGGAATAAGCCGCATGCACCATAGATGGACCACCTGTGGCTAAAATCATATCCACATCAGGATGTTTCATTAAGTTTGAAGAAAGTTCAGCACTTGGTTTTTCAATCCAACCTACAATATTTTTTGGAACCCCTGCAGCAACAGCAGCTTCGTAAGCAATTTTAGCAGCCGCCACCGTAGATTTTGCAGCACGAGGATGTGGCGATAAAATAATACCATTACGAGTTTTTAAAGCTATAAGGATTTTAAAAATTGCGGTAGATGTTGGATTAGTAGTTGGAACAATCGCCGCAACCACACCCATTGGTTCAAGGATTTTTTGCAAACCTGCGCTTTCGTTATCCTCAATTACACCAACGGTTTTCATATCTTTAAATTTATTATAAATATACTCAGAAGCAAAGTGATTCTTAATAACCTTATCTTCCAACACACCCATATTGGTTTCTTCAACCGCCATTTTAGCCAAAGGAATTCTTGCCTTATTGGCAGCTACAGCCACCGCTTTAAAGATTTTATCCACTTGTTCTTGCGTAAAATTAGCGAACTCAGACTGAGCTTTTTTAATGTTTCTTAATAAAGCGTCCAGTTCACCTGCATTAGAAACGCTGTTGGAAACATTACCTGTTGGAGGTGTCGTAGTAGTTATGTTGGTTATAATTTTAGAAATATCAATTATTTGCTGCTTTTCCATTTCATTATCCTTTTAAATGTTCAGTGTCTGTTGAGGAATCTAACCCTCTTTCAGGCACACCTTACTGTTTTTAAGTATATCACATTTATTACACTGTGTAAAATTATTTATTAATAGTTTATTAATAAAAATATGTTATAATAGACTTAAGTATAATTAATAATATTTAAGGAGGAAACCATGAATTCTAATACGAAAGCTCTATCGCTTGCACTTAGCAATACCTTTGTTCTTTATGTAAAAACACTTAATTATCATTGGCATGTTAGGGGTGATAATTTTTATGAAAATCATTTGCTGCTGGAAAGCCAATATAATCAGTTAGCAGAAGCTATAGACTCTATTGCTGAGAAAATTGTAATGTATGGTGAAAAAGCTCCTGCAACTATGAAAGAATTTTTAAGTATTGCTACGCTTAAAGAAGCCGATGGAAGTAAGTCAGACGCAGGTAGCATGCTTGCTGAGTTAGCTGAAGATCATACTAATATGGCAAATGGTATGCTTAGTGCCATTGAATCTAAAACGCTAGACCCAATCACTGAAGACACCCTACTGCAACAAGCCCAAGCTCACACTAAAGCTGCTTGGATGTTAAGAGCTTGTAAGAAGTAGTTTCGTTTTTTTACATATAAAATTAAAATGGATTCCTATAAAGGAATCCATTTTTTTTAAGTTATTTTACCACTGCCCCGTCCACCTTACGGTGTCCACCCCTTCGCCAGCGAAGGGGAATAAGCAAGCGTAAAATTAATAAGGTTTTGAGGATTTTTATTTAAATATTAATAGCTTGAGGTTTATATGTGAAATTTTTACGGCGCAGTGTATTTTAATACATAAGGCGGAAAAATTTTGCATAGAAATCCAAGATATTAATATTTACTTAACTAGGTCGCCAACGAGTTTAGAAATATCACTCGGCATAAACACAACTATCTTTTGCGAAGGGTTTGTGGATATATCTCTCATGGTTTGCAGGGTTCTTAAATGAATCGCCGCCGGGCTTCTTGCCAAAATTTCCGCCGCTTCTTGCAAATTTTTAGACGCTTGCAATTCACCATCGGAACTGATTATCATCGCTCTTCTTTCTCTTTCGGCTTCCGCTTGTTTTGCCATGGCTCTTTTTAAGTCTTGCGGTAATTCAACTTCTTGGATTCTAATAGCATCTACTTCAATACCCCAGTTTTTAGCTTCGCCTGATACAATAGATTTTAGCTCATCACCAATTTTTACACGTTCAGATAAAATAACATCTAAACCTTGATTCCCTACAGCATCTCTAAGGGCAGCTTGCGTATATTGCGCCATTGCGAAATTAACATTTTGGATTTTAATAATTGCTTGTTCAGCATTTACAACTTTGTAATACACCACGGCGTTTGCCATTACGGATATGTTATCTTTAGTGATAATTTCTTGACGTGGAATATCTACAGTTTTAATTCTCATATCTACTTTTTGGATAGCCTGAATTCCCAATGGAACAACCCATACTAAGCCCGGGTCTTTAATACCGCTGAATTTACCAAATGTAAACACCACACCTCTTTCAAACTGATAAATCACCCTAAAGCCTGAAAGTGCTATTAATATTAAAACTACTAAAATACCAAGTAAAATAAAATTCATTTTTCTTCCTATTTAATTTATTACGAATCAAAAAATCCACAAAATATAAGTTTATTATACCTTGTGGATTTTGTTTTGTCTAAACAAATAATTAATTATTTAGCTTCTTTTTTGCTTTTCATGTAGTTTTCAACTGCTAAAGGATCCGGTAAATTAAAATGAATTCCTAACCAAATCATAACATAACCCATGGCATTTAAAAACATCCAAATACTTTGGTCTTTAGGTGAACCACCGGCTGAACTTCCCACTGCAAAAATTAACAATAATAAAGCCATAACAACTGCCATTGGTTTTCTGCAAATACCTAAAACCAATAATAAAGCAGGTATTAATTCCCAAAAAGGAGTTATGTAAGCAAAAGGAATTAAAACGAATTTCGGGAAGAACATAGCCGTATACCATGGCACTGTCGATTCCGCACCATGAAATTTATCAACAAAACTACCCACAACACCGATTTTTCCTGTAGTAAAAAAGCCCATCACCTTTCCCCATCCGGAAATCATAATTGAGCTTGCAATTGAGATTCTAAAAAGTGAGAATCCCGCTTCTCCTATCATTTTCATTTGTTTTCTCCAAAACAAGTTGTTTATATTATTAACAAATGTATTCTATACTATAAATTTGTATAACACAATACTGTAAATAATATATTTAGATACCTATTTATCTTTTTTGCTTAGAATGTTTTCAAGAGCCAACGGATCCGGAGTATCTTTTAAAAGACTTTTGTAAACTATATAATAACCAATGAAATTAATAAACATCCAAATATTTTGGTCTTTCGGATAGTTTGCGGCTTCGATTCCGATTCCAAATATCAACAAAAGCAGTAAAATCGCCACAGTAGCATATTTTCTATACAAGCCTATCAAAAGCAATAAACCGGCAACAACTTCCCAAAAAGGAGTAATATAAAGAAATGGCACCATAACAAATTTAGGAAAAAACACCACTAACCATGGAGCTATAGTAGCATCCGGTCCATAAAATTTTGCCATAGTTCCTTGAAATAATCCAAATTTTGCAGGATCAAATCCATTAGCAATCAAACCACCGAGTTTATTCCATCCGGCAATTAACATATAAGCCGCTAAGGTTATTCTAAAAAACGAAAAACCCATATTTTCTACTATTTTCATTTAGTTTTCTCCAAAACATTGATATAAAATTGTAACATAACTATAATATATATACTTTCATAAAATTGCAATAAATAGTTTTTTTGCTTTCCTTAATGCAAAAATGTGATATAATTTTGGAAATTTATATACAGTTGGGTTTTATGCTAAAAAAATTACTGCAAGGAAACATTGTTTTTAATAGTGAAGAGCTATCTTGGCAAGAGGCAGTCCAGCTATCGGCGCAACCTTTGCTGGATGGTAATTTAATTACACAGTATTATTTGGAAGAAATTATTAAATCTGTGGAAAAACAAGGGTTTTACATTGTAATTTCTCCTGATGTGGCTCTGCCCCATGCCCGATTCCCACAGGGAGTGAAGCAGGTATGTCTATCGCTTTTGGTATCTGCAGCGACAATTCAATTCGGCGAAAATCCTAATAGTAAGTTAGTGTTCTGTGTGGGATTCGTGGACGATACCTCGCACATGGAAATGCTGCAAAATTTAGCAATGTTTTTAAGTGATGAAGGAAATCTTAAAAAACTATTAGAGGCAAAAACTGAATCTGATGTATTAAATTTATTATAATAGGGAAAAATCATGAAAATTATCACAATTTGCGGACACGGTTTAGGCAGCAGTTTTATGGTTGAAAGTATTATCAAACAAATATTAACTGAAGAAGGACTTAGTGCAGAATTATCGCACATGGATATATCCAGTGTTAGCACCACCACGGCAGATATTTATTTAGTTGGTAAAGACCTTGCCGATAGTGTGAATGTTGAAAATTTGATAGTTTTAAACAGCTTGATAGATAAGACAGAAATTAAAGAGAAGTTGTTAGCTAAAATTAAGGAAATTAATTAACCCGTCATGCCGTGCTTGACACGGTATCCATTTGCAATGGATACCAGCCTTCGCTGGTATGACGAAACATACGGAGATTACAAATGTTCTCATTATTGTTAGATATTCTAAGCATCCCCGCCCTACTCGTGGGTTTAATTGTTTTTCTGGGACTTGTCCTGCAGAAAAAACCATCACAAGATGTAATCCTTGGAACCTTCAAAAGTATCCTTGGGTTTGTAATCCTTGGCGGTGGCGCAGGAATTTTAGTTGCCTCGCTTAGCCCTTTTGGCGAAATGTTTCAAGAAGCCTTTCATTTACAAGGCATTGTCCCTAACAATGAAGCAATTGTTGCACTTTCCTTAAAGGAATACGGCAGCAGCACAGCCTTAATCATGTTTTTTGGGATGGTTGCCAATATTTTAATTGCGCGATTCACACC
>JAISPM010000092.1 GCA_031274895.1 Alphaproteobacteria bacterium | reverse complement strand
TATAAAGGATGTTTTTAATGACCTATCAAGCGGAATCCCTACCGACCGCCTAATTTGCGGTGATGTGGGTTTTGGTAAAACCGAGGTGATACTGCGCGCCGCATTTTTAATGGCGAATTCGGGTTATCAGGTGGCAGTTGTCGCTCCAACAACCTTACTGTGTAATCAACATTATAATAACTTTAAAAGCCGTTTCCAAGATTTTCCAATTCGTATAGAACAACTTTCAAGGTTTACGCAAGCCAGTAAGCGCAAGCAATATAAAACGGAGTTAGCAGATGGTAAAATAGATATTATTATCGGCACGCATTCGCTTTTGGCAAAAGACATTAAATTTAAAAATTTAGCTCTTGTGATTGTAGATGAAGAACAAAGTTTTGGCGTAGTCCACAAGGAAAAACTTAAAACCTTTAAAGAAGAAGCTCACATATTAACCCTTAGTGCTACGCCCATTCCTAGAACCATTCAGTTAGCTTTTAAAGGAATCAAGGAGCTTAGCCTTATATCTACACCGCCTGTGGATAAACTTCCGATTATTACCTACATTTTACCAACGGACTATCTGCAAATTAAAAAGGCGATTTTAAAGGAAAAAGAGCGCGGTGGTCAAGTTTATTTTGTGTGTCCTCGCATAAGCGACATTACCGATATTCAAGATATGCTGGATAAGCTGAATTTAGATATTACCTACACCATAGCCCACGGGCAAATGCCCACCCTTGAGCTGGAACAAAACATGATAGATTTTAAAGATAAAAAATATGATGTTTTGGTTTCCACTAACATTATTGAATCTGGTATAGATTTACATAATGTTAATACGATAATAGTTTTGCGCTCAAGCATGATGGGCTTGGCGCAGTTGTATCAATTGCGTGGCAGAGTAGGTCGTGGCGCAAATCAAGCGTATGCTTATTTGTTGTATGACGCTCATAAGAATTTAAGTGAAAAGGCTGAAAAAAGGCTACAGGTATTGCAAAATTTAGATTATTTGGGTGCGAGTTTTTCGCTTGCTTCATACGACCTAGATATGCGCGGCGCAGGAAATCTGCTGGGCGAAGAACAAAGCGGGCATATTAAGGAAATTGGTGAGGAACTGTATCAAAAACTTTTAGAGCAGGAGATACGGCATCTTAAATCTAGTGGTGAAACCACAGAATACTATAATTTTTCACCAAATATTAGCTTGAACATCCCTGTGTTTATTCCTAAAAAATATATTCCTGATATGGAAACCACCATGGAAATTTATCAGCGGATAGGCAGAATCTCTGCGATTGAAGAAATTGCCGATGTTAAAACCGAAATGGTAGACAGATTCGGCAATTTACCACAGCAGGTGGAAAATTTATTTATTTCTATTGAGCTAAAAATTGTGGCTAAATCTGCACTTGTAGAAAAAATTAACTTCGGTAGTAAGGGAGTGCAGTTGAGCTTTTATCAACAAAATTTCCCTAATGTCGATGGCTTGCTGAATTATATACAGTCGCAAGCAAGTGTGCTTTCTTTAAGACCGGAAGGTTCAATATTCATAAATACAGCTAACATGGAAATTGATAAACAGATTAAATTAACTTTAAAAACCATTGCAGATATTAAAAACCTCTTAAATTAAAAGTTTGCAATTTTTTTAGATATTCATTATCATTTAATATTATTGTATTTAAGTGTTATAATGAGGTTCAACATGAAGCTATTTGCAGGATTACCAAAGTCGTCATTGTTTGTGTTAGGCAATGAAACGGCTGAACGCTTTTCTTACTATGGTATGAGAGCGATATTAATTCTTTACATGACAACAATCATACAGCTGGAAAGCCATAGAGCCACAGGCTTGTATCATATGTTTATGTCAGCAAACTACCTTATGCCAATATTTGGAGCAATTATTGCCGATAGATATTTAGGTAGATTTAACACCATCATGACTTTTTCCATAGCTTATATGATAGGAAACTTCACCCTAGCCTTAACCGCAGGTAATACACCGGGTATGGGATCTGAAATGGGTATGATGATAGGTTTAACCTTAATTGCTATCGGAAGCGGCGGAATTAAGCCTTGTGTATCTGCGCTTTTAGGAGACCAATTTAAAACCGATGAACCCGACCTAAAAACCAAGGCTTTTAACTTCTTTTATTTCTCTATCAATTTTGGTTCGTTTTTTGCCTCTCTTTTAATTCCATTCATTCAAAATCATTATGGTTATAAGGTAGCTTTTGCTATACCGGGTTTCTTAATGATGTTAGCGACCATTATTTTATACATGGGTAAAAGACACTACACCATGGTAAAACCTAATAGAGCCGAAAAAAGTGTCTTCTTTCCTATTTTAAGCTATGCTATTAAAACTCGCAACGAAGGCAAATCTTTTTTTGCCAAAGCCTATGAAAAATTCCCTCAAGAGAGTGTTGATGGCGTAATTTCCGTGCTTAATGTGCTAAAAATATATGCAATTATTATCGTATTTTGGAGTATGTTTGATCAAAAAGGCTCCACTTGGGTTCTGCAAGCAGCAGCCATGGATTTAAACTTTTTAGGTATGAGTATACTTCCATCAATGATGCCGGCATTAAATCCCATAATGGTAATGGCATTAATCCCTATTATGGTTGGAGTTGTGTATCCTACATTTAAATGGACTCCTTTACAAAAAATCGGAGTGGGGATTTTTGTGGGTGGCTTAGCTTTCTGTATGATAGGAGTTATACAACACTTTTTAGATGCAGGGCAAAAAATAAACGTTATGTGGCAATTTTTCCCTTATTTAACGCTTACCTTAGCAGAAGTGCTGGTTTCTATCACAGGATTGGAATTTGCTTATACACAATCACCTAAAAGTATGAAATCTATCGTAACATCTTTTTGGTTATTAACAACATTCTTAGGTAATATGGTAGCTGCAGTAATTGCTGAGTTTAATATATTCTCGGGTCCAATGTTCTTTTATTTCTTTGGATTTATGGCGATAGCCCTGTGCGTGCCTTATTACTTCTTGGCTCGTGGCTATAAAATTAGAAACTTTTAAGATATAGTGATGTAAACTCCTCCTGTTTGAGAGGAGTTTACAATTAAATTATTTATGATATACTTTTACCTAAATATATTATAATGGAGTTTGGTCTTGTTGAAAATTTGTCATCGAGTTAATACTTTAGATCATTTAAAAGAAATAAGCAATACAGATTATGGTGTTGAAATAGATATTAGATATCATGAGAATAATCTTGTTTTACATCATGATCCATTTAACCACAATTTAAATAATCCAACATTATTACAAGATTTTTTAGCTAATTACCATCTTCAGGGACCGATAATTCTAAATGTAAAAACTGAAGGTATAGAACAAGAATGTATTAACTTAATGAATAAGTTTAATATTAAAAACTGGTTTTTTTTAGATTTATCCATGCCTTATTTTGTTAAATATGCCCTTTTAGCAGAAAAGAAAACTATATTAGGCTTTAATAAAGGTAACTTAGCAGTTAGGTTTTCTGAATATGAACCTTTAGAATATGCCTTAGCTTTTACGGGAAAGTCTTCGTGGGTATGGGTGGATTGTTTTTCAAAAATGCCACTTAATAAGGAAAATTATAGTAAATTAAAGGAAAGCGGTTTTAAGATATGTTTGGTTTCTCCCGAACTTCAAGGTCATGATATATCTTTAATTGATGATTTTAAGAAACAACTACAAGATAATAATATTCAAGTAGATGCAGTCTGTTCTAAAAGAGTCGATTTATGGTAGAAATTAAATTTCCTGAAGTTAGTTTATTAGGCAAAAAAGCTGTGTTTCTAGATATAGATGATACTCTTTACAGCTATAAAGATGCTCACAATATTGCCCTAGATGTTTGTGCTTCTTATTTCCCCAATATGCCAAACTTTAAAGAAGAATATCGTAGCTACAGAAACAAAATTACAGAAAGATTGCAACCTCAAGGATCTTGCCGTTCTCGGCTTTTAGCATTTATGGAAATGTTTGAGTATTTAAAAATAGATAATCCTTATACCCAAGCATTATACTATGATGAACTATATTGGAATACTTTAATTGATAATATCTCATTGGCTACTGATGCCGCTAAATTCATTAATGAATGCAGAGAGAAAAATATTAGCATCATTATTACTACAGATATGCTTACTTGGGTGCAAATAAAAAAGCTCCAAAAACTTAATATCTTAGATAAAATAACATCCATGATTACCTCAGAACAGGTAGGATGTGAAAAAAGCCATCCACAATTCTTTCAGTTTGTATTAAATAAGTATAATTTAGATGTTAAAGATGTATTATGTATTGGCGATGATAAAACAAAAGATTATAATATTCCAACCTCTTTAGGAATAACCTCATACCTAGTGCAACATGTGGTAATTTAAATGAACATAGCAGGAAAACAGTTTATTAAATTTTGTGTGGTAGGAGTTATAGCCACAGCAGTAAATTATGCCGCATTTTTTATATTGTATCAATTAGGAATTAATTATCTTATTGCTTCTGGCGCCGGATTTATATTTGGAGTTGCGGTTGGTTATCCTTTAAATATGAAATGGTCTTTTGCAGACTTAAGTTCAACTAAATCTTCATCTATAAGTATTTATGTATCGGTATATATTTTTTCTTTGTTCTTAAGTATCGCTCTGCTATATTCTTTAGTTAATTTTTTACATATTATTCCAACCATAGCAAATATTATTTGTATTTTTATAACCACAATTACGAATTTTGTAGGAGTTAAATATTTATCTTTTTATGATTCTACTAAAAAAACAGATATTTTTATTAATGTAAAGCAAATAATTCTAAAGTTAAGCCGGTCGCCATTATTTTATATAGGATTAATCATAAAAATAATATTGATATTTGTATTTAGTGATGATTATTTTTTATCTAAAGTATCTCATTCATATGATTCTGCCTACACCGTGCCGGTAGTTTATATTTTTACTATAATTAATCAATTTTCCTCATTGTATATTTACAAACTATTTTTACTGTTATGCGATTTTGTTATACTATTAATATTGTTATCTTGGCTTAAAGGATACTTTAAAAGGGTATTAAAAGTATATTGGTTTTCTCCATTAATTGCTTATATCGTTTATTATTTAGGTTATATCGATATATTAGCTATAATGCTTATCTTTTTATCTACTTTCTTATTATTTAAAAGAAAGACTTGGTTGTCTTTCATGATTTTGGGTATAGCATTATCTATTAAAATACCGGTAATACTGATAATTCCATTTTTCATGATTTATGCTTTTTTTGTTGGAATCCCAATTAAAAAAATAATTCTTTTTCCTATTGTAATAGTAGTAGTATTCATAATATTAAACATACAATCTATTACAGACCCTTCTTTTTTGACATCTGTGCTATTAGATAACTCTAAATCTTTAGTATTAATTCCAAATTTCAAATATGATGATAGTCTTTATGTATACATAGTTCCGGCTTTATATATTTTACTAATATTATATGCTTACTATTTACAAATTCGTTCTAAAGATATGCTAATTATTTTTGTAGGGTTTGTATTTGCTACAATATTAATTTTTATAAATTCAAACCCTAGTTGGTATATATGGTTTGTGCCATTTTTAATTTATTTTTATTTACAAATAGATTATAGGAATATTAAATTTTTAATTCTGTTGCAAGTGGTGTTTCTTGTATACTTCATATTATTCCCTTATAACAATTCACCTGTTTTATTAGAAAGTTTTCCTTTTAATATAGATAAAACTAGAAATATATTATTTACCTTACTACAAACTTTAATGCTTATTAATATCTTTTTAGTTTACAGAAATGGTATTGCAAAAATAGCTAATAAAAAGTTGGTTTCCAAAAAGATATACTTAGGTATAGGAGGAGATAGCGGTTCTGGGAAAACTACTTTTTCTAATTTAATAAGTAGTTTGTTTGATGCGAATAATACTTTTGTAATCCATGGAGATGATACTCATAAATGGGAAAGAGGTAATTCCAATTGGCAAAATTTTACTCATCTAAATCCTAAAGCCAATAATCTTAATAAAGAATTTAGTTTTTTGTTATCTTTAAATGATACGAAAAATTTTTTACGAAAAGTTTACGATCATGATACAGGTAAATTTGTTAAAAGAAAAATTAATAATGTATTTTCAAGATTAGTAATTTATGAAGGATTGCACCCTTTTTATTTAAAAAGAATTAGAGATTTTTTTGATGCTAAAATTTTTATTTATCCGGATTCTTCATTGCAAATACATTGGAAAATTATAAGAGATGCTAAAAAAAGAGGCTATACTAAAGAGCAAGTAATTAAACAACTTACTGATAGGCAAAATGATAGTGATAAATATATAAAATCACAAGCAAAGTTTGCAGATATTATAGTAAGTTTTAAACCTGTTATTCCTATATTTAATATAGGTGATGAAAATGAAGAAGTAGAGTATTACTTGAGTTTGCAAATTGTTAATTCTGTGCAAATAGACGATTTTATAGACGAAATAAGCAGTATAGATAGCCTTAAAATTGAAAGTCTGTATAATGAAGACCACTATATTATAAACATTAAAGGAAATATAAGCAAAGAACAAGTGGAGGCTTTGGCAAATAGGCTTCCGCTATCTATGGTTGGTATAAATAACCCTGTGTGGGAAGATGGATATAATGGTATTTTACAATTAATTATTCTTTATTATATTTTGGAGATTTGTAATGTTTATTAACGAGTCAGAGTCGGCTTTGTTAGAAAAATTTATTAAGGCATCACAAGATATAGGAAAAAATAAAGCCTATGTGCAAGGAGCAGGCGGAAATACCTCGCTTAAAATTAATGAAGAAATAATTGCTGTAAAATCTTCAGGGTTTGAGCTTGCGGATATATCAGTATCTCAAGGTTTGTCGTATCTCAAATATAAAGAGATAATTGACTACTATAATCAAAATCCTCAAACAACATCTCAACAATTTAATGAAGTTGTTTATAAAAGTGCCTCACAATTTAATAATTTTAAACCCTCTATAGAAACATCTTTCCATTGTTTAATTCCTAAAAAAATTGTTATTCATACTCACAGTATTTATGCTAATATATTGACTTGCTCTGTAGAGGGCAAAGATATTGCATTGGAACTTTTTGATTGTGTGTGGATTCCTTATAAAACTCCTGGAATAGAATTAGCTATAGAAATTATGAAGGCTTTGCAACAAAAGCAATCTCGTATTATTTTTTTAGAAAATCATGGCTTAATAATTACCGCGGATTCAGTAGAAGAAGCAGTAAATTTACACGAAGAAGTTAATAGTAAAATATGCCAAAAATTTAATTTAGAAGAGTTGAATAATAATTACGAAATACTAGATATGGACTATATAAGAAATAATATTCTGTTTCCAGACCAAATAGTATATTCTACTACTGATAAATTTATTAATACTAAAGCCGCTATAGAAGTATTAACCGCTTATTCTTATATGGTTAATAACATTGAAAAATGTAATTTAACTTTAAAATGTTTAGATAAAAACCATGTGGATATTATTAATAATATGGATAGTGAAAAATACAGACAAAGTTTAATAAAAAATTAGAGAAAATAAATGCAAATTATTATTCCTCTTACCGGTTATGGTTCTAGGTTTGTCGCTGCGGGATATAAAGATCTTAAGCCTTTCATTAATGTTTTGGGTATGCCTATTTTACAGTGGATAACTCAAAAAATGTTTCCTCTAGAGCAAGATATTATATTTATTTGTAGACAAGAACATTTAGATACTATACCAAATATGAGAAATTTACTGCTGCAAATATCGCCATCGGCAAAAATTTTTAGTATAGATAATTGGGAAAAAAGGGGTCCTGTATTTGATGTTTTAAAAGCAGAAAGCATGATTGATGACAAAATCCCAGCCATTATTAATTACTGCGATTTTTACTCCAGTTGGAATTGGTCTAAAGTTAAGCAATCTATTTTAGAAAGAGATTGTGATGGAGCAATACCTTGCTATACCGGATTTCATCCTCATTTATTAATAGCTAAAAATGTTTATGCCAGTTGTAAAGTAGATGAACAAAATAATTTAATAGAAATTAAAGAAAAATTCTCTTTTGAAACAGATAAACAAAAATCTTTACATTCAGCAGGAACTTATTATTTTAAGAGCGGTGCTTTATTAAAAAAATATTGCCAACTTCTTGTGGATAATAAAATAGAACTTAATGGCGAATATTATGCTTCTCTTCCTTATAATGCTATGGTTGACGATGGACTTAAAGTTTGGGTGCCAAACAATATAGATTACTTCTGCCAATGGGGAACTCCGGAAGATTTAGAAGAAAGCCTATTTTGGATAAATAAAGTAAGAGGATTTAAAAAATGATAGTTCTAATACCCATGGCAGGAGCAGGTAGTAGATTTGCTAAAGAAGGTTATACCATCCATAAACCGGCAATTCCTACAACTAATCTTAATACTGGGGAAAAAGTTCCAATGGTGGTTGCTGCAACTAACGATATTCCAGATATTGCCAATAGTAAGTTAGTTTATATAGATAGAGACTTTCATAAAAACGATAAAGTTGAAGATGAAATTTTAAAATATTATCCTAATGCTAATTTTATTACTATAAATTATCTTACAGAAGGACAAGCATCAACATGTTTATTAGCTAAACATATTATAAACACAGCTGAAGAATTATTTATTGCTGGATGTGATAATGGCATGATTTATGACTTAGATAAATTCAAACAGCTACAGCAAGAGTGTGATGTGATTGTATTTACCTATAGAAATAATGAATCCGTATTGCTAAATCCTAATGCTTATGGCTGGGTTAAAGTAGGTGAAAATAATAATGCGATAGATGTTTCAGTTAAAAAAGCTATATCAGATAATCCTATGAAAGATAATGCTATTGTAGCCAGCTTTTGGTTTAAACAAGGAAAT
>JAISPM010000119.1 GCA_031274895.1 Alphaproteobacteria bacterium | reverse complement strand
ACCATTTCCATTAAAAATAAGGAATATGTGGAAGCAGCGAAGTCTTACAGTTTACCAACTCGCCTTATAATTGCGAGGCACATTATTCCAAACCTGCTTTCCACGGTGATAATTTATTTAACGCTCACCATTCCGCAAGTAATTTTGGTGGAAAGTTTTATATCATTTTTAGGACTTGGCGTGCAAGAACCTAATACTTCACTGGGCGTATTAATTGCCGAAGGGAGTAGGGTGATTGAAGACTATCCATGGATGTTTTTTGCGCCGTTTGTGTTTTTAGCAACTATCTTGTTTTGCTTTAACTTTATCGGCGATGGCATTAGAGATGCCTTAGATCAAACCAGTAAATAGCGGAGAGAAAAATGAAAAATGTAAAAAACGATACTCCCCTTTTGAGCGTGAAAAATTTAAGAGTAAGTTTTGACACTCTAAGTGGTGGCGGAGTTGATGGCAAACAGAGAGGTAAAATTTATGCCCTAAATGGCGTTAATTTTGACCTTTATCGTGAGGAAACCTTGGCGATTGTTGGAGAATCAGGCTCAGGAAAGTCGCAAACAAGTCTTGCAATTATGGGAATTTTAGCGAAAAATGCCAATGTTAGTGGCGAAATAATGTATCATGATAAAAACCTTTTAAGCATGACACATGAAGAGCTGAATAAAATTAGAGGGCATGGTATTTCCATGATATTCCAAGATCCAATGACATCTCTAAACCCATATTTAAGAGTATCAACTCAGCTGACAGAAGTATTGACGGAAAGGGGCGTAAGTGAAGACATTGCACGGTCTAAAGCCATTGAAATTTTAAATAGTCTTAGTATTCCTAAGGCAGAAAAAGTGATAGATAATTATCCCTATCAGTTTAGCGGAGGCATGCGCCAGCGGATTATGATTGCCATGAGCTTAATGAGCGATTCTGAAATTATTATTGCCGATGAACCTACTACAGCCCTTGATGTTACCATTCAGGCACAGATTTTAGATATTGTTAATAAACTTAAGCGCGACATGAAAAAGGCGATAATTTTCATTACCCACGATTTAGGTGTGGTAGGCGAAATTGCTGATAAAATCGCGGTATTTTATGCGGGAGAAATTGTGGAGTATGGAACTAGAGACGAAATCTTTAATTCGCCGAAACATCCTTATACAATTGGACTTTTAAAGAGTATTCCATCCATGGAGCAAAATTCTAATGAGAGATTATTTTTAATTGAGGGTAATCCGCCACTTTTAAAAAGTGAGCCTATCTCTTGTTCTTTTAAAGATAGATGTCCATATGCGATGGATGTTTGTGGTAATAGTATTCCAAAAAGACAAGAAATTTCGCCTACCCATGCTTTTTCTTGCTTTAAATATGATAAGGAGTAGCCCTATGAATAATGTATTAAGTGTTAATAATTTAAGTGTGAACTTTGATGTGCAAATCAAAAAGAATTTCTTTTTTAGCTCAACGGCGACACTAAAAGCCGTAGATAAGGTGAGCTTTAACTTGCAGGCAGAGGAAATTGTTGGGATTGTTGGTGAATCCGGCTGCGGAAAGTCAACATTAGTGAAAGCAATCATGATGTTAAGCGATGGGCATATTGATGGCGATATTACTATCAATGGCAAAAATGTGCGGGGACTTTCTGCCAAGGAGCTTAAAGAGGTGCGGAAAAATATCCAAATTATTTTTCAAGATCCACTGGCGAGTTTGAATCCTAAAATGCTGATTAAAGATATTATCGCTGAGCCGCTAAAAGTATACTATCCAGAACTTTCTAAAGCCGAGGTAATGAGTAGGGTATTTGATATTATGGAGAAAGTTGGGTTAAATAAAAGCGTGGCGAACCGCTACGCTCATGAATTTTCCGGTGGACAGTGTCAGCGTATAGGTATTGCCAGAGCTATGATATTGAATCCTAAAATATTAATATGCGATGAATCTACTTCAGCACTGGATGTTTCCATTAAAGCCCAAATTTTAAACCTGTTGAAAGACCTAAAAGAGCAGTTTAAGATGTCGGTTTTGTTTATATCGCATGATTTATCGGTAATTAAATACATCAGTGATAGAATTTTGGTGTTTTATTTAGGGAATTTGGTGGAAGTTGCGAGTAGCGACGATATTTACAAGCATCCAAAGCACCCCTATACCAAAAGTTTAATCTCTTCTATCCCGGGAGTTAAAAAAGAAGGAAGGATAATTTTGCAGGGAGATATTCCTTCGCCATTAGACCTACACTTAGGATGTCCTTTTGCAGGTAGATGTTTTAAAGTGCAGGAAAGATGCCGTATAGAAAAGCCTGCGCTGGAAAAATTGTCAGAAAATTCTGCAGTGGCTTGTTTTTTTGCTGATAAATAGTGTATAATTAAAATATAAATCCCCTTCGCTGGCGAAGGGGTGTCAGTGAAACTGACGGGGCAGTGGAATCAACTTTTAAAAAGGAGAATCATCATGCAAAACTTAGTAATCGGTTCCGACCATCGTGGCTTTGCTCTTAAAGAATCCTTGAAAGATTCTCTTAAAGAAGAGTTCAATTTTACAGATGTTGGTTGCTATTCCTGTGATTCTGTAGATTATCCTTTGGTTGCCAAAGATTTTGCTGAAAAAATGAAGGAAAATAACGGTTTCGGTATTATTATTTGCGGTAGCGGTATTGGTGTGAGTATTGCGGTTAATCGGTTTTCTTTTATTCGCGGAGCATTAGTATTTCATGAAAATGTAGCAAAATCTGCAAGGCAGCATAATAATGCTAATACTATTTGCTTAGCGGCAGATTATGTATCGGTTGAAGAAGCAATTAAGTTTATTAAATTATTTCTAACCACAGAATTTGAAGGTGGTAGACATCAGCGAAGAGTGGACGAGTTGAGTAATATGAAAATTTAATATTTTGGCTTTCTATTTTGTCGCTGCGTCGCTCATGTATTTTTAATACACATCGCTAGCAGCTCCTAATATAAAGCTCAAACTATTAAATTTTCTAAAGAAGGAGTAAATAACATGAGTTTTGAATTTTTAAATAAAGACCTATCAAGCGATAGTGCAATTAATGACTTAATTGCGGAAGAATTACAGCGTCAGCAGCACAACATAGAACTTATCGCCTCTGAAAATATAGTTTCAAGAGCGGTTTTAGAGGCTCAAGGTAGCATTCTAACCAACAAATACGCTGAAGGCTATCCGGGAAAAAGATACTACGGTGGTTGCGAGGTGGTGGATAAAATTGAGCAACTAGCCATTGACAGAGCTTGCCAATTGTTCAATTGCAAGTGTGCTAATGTGCAGCCGCATTCAGGCTCGCAAGCCAATATGGCTGTTTATATGGCATTGCTTAATGTTGGTGATACTATTATGGGGATGGATTTAAACGCCGGTGGACACTTGACCCATGGTGCAAGCGTATCTTTTTCGGGCAAGTTATATAAGGCGGTTTCTTACGGCGTTCACCCTGAAACCATGCAAATAGATTATGCTGAAGTTGAAAAAGTTGCCATGGAGCATAAACCAAGACTTATTATAGCAGGTGGTAGTTCGTATTCTCGCATTATAGACTTTAAAAAATTCCGCGAAATAGCCGATAAAGTAGGCGCGTATTTGTGGGTAGATATGGCGCATTTTGCAGGTCTTGTGGCGGTGGGTGAATATCCATCTCCTTTAGAACATGCCCATGTTTGCACCTCTACCACTCATAAAACTCTTAGAGGTCCTCGTGGCGGCTTAATTTTAAGTAATCATGAAGATATCATGAAAAAAATTAATTCCGCAATATTCCCGGGCAGTCAAGGTGGTCCTTTAATGCATGTAATTGCGGCTAAGGCGGTGGCTTTTGGTGAGGCGTTGACTGATACCTATAAAGCATACATCAAACAAGTTATAAAAAATGCTAAACATATGGCGGAAGAGTTTAATAAACTGGGCTTTCCTGTAATTTCAGGTGGCACGGATTCCCACTTATTTATGATAGATGTATCAGGTTTAGGCATTCATGGTAAGTTGGCGGAAACAATTTTAGACTCAGTTCACATTACCTGTAATAAAAATTCGCTGCCGTTTGATAAATTACCGCCATCAAAAACTTCAGGTATTCGCTTAGGAACTCCTGCAATTACATCCCGTGGTTTTAAGGAGGATGAGGTATCTGAGGTGGCAAAATTAATTGTGGAAGTGCTAAAAAATATTGATGTGGAAACAGCCACTCTGAATAGTGCTACAGCTGAAAGTATATCTAAGAAAGTTAAGGATTTATGCGCTAGATTCCCAATATATTAAATCTACCGTCATACCGGCGAAAGCCGGTATCCATTTGCAGGATTAATTTAATGGATGCCGTTTTTCAACGGTATGACGGAGAGTTATTACTTACTAAAGTCTTCCCACGCTTGCATGGCATTGGCGGCATACATTAAAGAAGGACCACCTCCCATATAAATCGCCATGGCTAATACCTCACTAAATTCTTCCTTTGTGGCTCCAAGTGAAATTAAAGTTTTAGTATGAAAACCAATGCAACCATCGCATCTGGCAGCAACTGCAATACCTAATGCTGTAAATTCTTTAGTTTTTTTATCTAAAACATTCTCCTTTTTTGCCGACGCAGAAAGAGCATTAAATGCTTTCATAACATCAGGTTGTAATTCTGCAATTTTACTGATATTTTTTGAAATATCGGCTGTCAAGTCTTTATAATTTGTCATGATTTTACACTTTTGCTAATTTACCATAAACATAACCTAATATTGCACCATAAACTAGGTGCATAACCAGTGTCATAACAGGAATCATAATTCCTCCTAAATGCAAACCAAAAATCCCAGCACCTGACATTGGCATAGGTCCTATCATCATTAAAAACCAAGGCAGAATTGAAAACATTATCCCCTTGGTGGTAGGAGTTTTAGCCGGTATTTTATCATACAGTATTGCAAAAAGAATCCCCCAAGCTACGGTTCCAATCATAAAGTGTAGAATCCAACCAATTATGGGGATATTAGGGAATCCCATTTTTTCATGAGCCATGGTGCTAAGCATGGCAACAGGATCTAATTGTGGCATAACTCCCATCATTGATTTCATTATCATAAGAATTGATAGACCGATAGTGGCAATAAATCCTGCTATCATAGATTGTATAATACGATTTTTCATAAACTTATCCTCCAAGTTAAAATTTCTACGCTTGACTAGTCAAGCGTTTCTATATACAGTAGTATTGTATATAGAAAAATCTTAGCTAAATTATAAATCAATATAAAAGGAAAAGCAATGGAAGTTAAAGCACAAATGTATATCAACGCTCCGGTTGCCGACATATTTGAGGCTTTTGTTGATGAGAATAAAATCTCTAAGTTTTGGTTTGATGGTGGCAGTAGTAGCCGAT
>JAISPM010000066.1 GCA_031274895.1 Alphaproteobacteria bacterium | reverse complement strand
TATTCCGTATCAACAGATACCCATTTCACCCATAAAGCGTGGCACGATAGTTCAGCTGCCATCAGTAGTGTGGAATATGTTATGATTGGCGATCCATCCCATAAAATTTCCCGCATGTTTAATGTTTTAATAGAAGAAGAGGGTTTAGCAGATAGAGGCACCTTTATTATAGATCCCGATGGCGTAATTCAAATGGCTGAAATTAATGCCGGCGGAATTGGTCGCGATGCCAGCAGTCTTGTTAATAAAATTAAAGCCGCCCAATATGTTCGTAAACATCCGGGTGAGGTTTGTCCTGCCAGATGGAAAGAGGGTGGAGAGACGCTTAAACCATCGCTAGACCTAGTAGGGAAGATTTAATATCTTGGGAAGTTTTAGCCTTTTTTGATTTCTATGGCGTCGCTTTTGCCCTTATGTATTGGTATACACCGCGAGCAAAAGCTCCTAATATAAATTCAAAAAATTTCTAAAACTTTTTGAGTTAGTAGTTTTAAGGTTTTAGTTTTGTGAGAGATTCTAAAGCCTTATCCTGTTAGAATGGAGATTTAATTGTGTGGTTGCTTATATTTTTATAGGCTTTCTCCAGCCATTCTTTTTATCTTCATCCTAAAATTTTTGAAAATTTAATATTTTGGCTTACTATGTTGTCGCAAAGTCGCTCATGTATTAAAATACACTTCGCTATTTGCTCCTAATACTCAGCTCAAACTCTTAAATTTTAAATAAATCAATCAAAAGAGTATCATTATGTCCTTAGATGAAGAAAGCAAAGCACAACTTATTCCTTATTTAGATTACATAGAACAAAATATAGTTCTGAAAGTTTATTCTGATGCAAAGACGCAAAATGTTTTAGACTTTGTGGAAGAAATCGCTGCATTATCGCCAAAAATTTCTGTGGAAAAGGCTATTTTAGAAAGAATTGGCAGCTTTTCCATTGATAAAACTAACGAAAGCAGTGGTATAGTATTTGCAGGGCTTCCTTTGGGACACGAATTCACGTCCTTTGTAATGGCTTTGTTGCAAGTAAGCGGTCGCCCGCCTAAAATTGCAGAGAGTCTGATAGCGCAAATCAAAAAAATCGATAAAAAATTAAATTTTACCACTTATGTTAGCCTAACTTGCCACAATTGCCCGGATGTGGTGCAGGCATTAAATATTATGGCGGTGCTAAATCATGATATAAGCCACACCATGGTAGAGGGTGGCAGTTTTGTAGAAGAAGTTGAGTCCAAACAAATAATGGCGGTGCCAACGGTTTTTTGCAATGGTGAAGAGTTTTCAGGTGGGCGTATTACCTTAGAGCAAATATTAGCAAAACTGGGTAGTGGGATTGATAACAGCGAACTAAATAACAAAGAACCATACGATATGTTGGTGGTGGGTGGAGGACCTGCCGGGTCTGCTGCTGCCATATATGCCTCACGTAAAGGTATTCGCACGGGGTTATTGGCAGAAAATCTCGGTGGTCAAGTTTTAGAAACGCTCGGAATAGAAAATATCATTGGCACTAAATATACTGAAGGTGCTAAATTTATGAGTGAGGTTTTGGCGCACATTCAAGAGTATCCCATAGATATTATCACAACTCAAATCGCCAGCAAATTAGAGAAAAAGGAGTTTTTAGAATTAAGTCTGCAAAGTGGCGTAGTTTTAAAAGCTAAAAGTATCGTTCTTGCCACGGGAGCCAAATGGAAAAGTTTGGGAATTAAGGGCGAAGCTGAATTTAAAAATAAAGGCATTGCCTATTGTCCACATTGCGATGGTCCACTATTTGCAGGCAAAGATATTGCTGTAATCGGCGGTGGTAATAGCGGCGTAGAGGCAGCCATAGACTTAGCAGGAATGGCTAAGCATATTTATTTACTTGAGTTTGCGTCGACGCTGAAAGCCGATAAAATCTTACAGGAAAGACTGCAGGCTCTGTCGAATGTTAGCGTTATAACTAATGCTCAAACCGCTGAGATTGCAGGTTCTGCTAAGGTAGAGAATTTAAAATATTTAGACAGAATTAGCAATCAAGAAAAAACTCTAAGTGTGCAAGGTGTGTTTATATTAATAGGTTTAACTCCAAATACCGCTTGGCTTGGCGATAGTATCACCAAAAATAAATTTGGCGAAATTATTGTAGATAAACATGGTAGCACCAATATGGAAGGAGTATTCGCTGCGGGAGACTGCACCGATAGTGTATATAAGCAAATAGTTATTTCCATGGGGTCTGGAGCTACATCTTCATTAGGAGCTTTCGATTATTTAATTCGCAATTACGATAGGTAAGGGTTGCATTATCTACCTATGCTTGCTATAATACCTTGTTTGTGTAGAGCTAAAAGAGGAAAAAAATTATGAATAAAGAAAGCTATTTATTTACCAGTGAGTCTGTATCTGAGGGACATCCTGATAAAGTCGCTGACCAAATATCCGATAGTATTTTAGATTTTTTTATTTCCCGCGACAGCACAGCCAGAGTAGCGGTGGAAACACTTGTTACCACCAATCAAATAGTTTTAGCCGGTGAGGTTAAAACCAATCTTGCATTTACTCTTGAAGAAATCAACAATGTTGCACGGGAATGTGTCCGCAAAATTGGCTACGAACAAAAAGGTTTTGACCATAGAACTCTTTCAATTACCAACTATATCCACGGACAATCGGCTGATATAGCCATGGGCGTTGATGAAACTGCCAATAAAGAAGAAGGGGCAGGAGACCAAGGAATCATGTTTGGCTATGCCTGTAATGATACCGAAGTGTTCATGCCTTTTAGTATTTATTACGCCCATAAACTTTTAGAAGAATTATCAAGTCGCCGTAAAAATGGTAAAATAAAAGGATTGTTGCCCGATGCAAAATCGCAAGTAACCTTAGAATATATTAATGGTAAACCTGCAAGTGTGCATACTGTTGTGGTATCGCATCAGCATGAGGAAAGTTTAACCACGGATGATGTGCGTAAAATAATTATGCCGGTAATTGCGGAAGTTTTACCTGCTAACCTTTATAATCCTGCCACTTGTATCCATCATATTAATCCTACGGGTAGATTTGTAATTGGCGGACCCGATGGCGATACCGGGCTGACAGGTCGCAAAATTATTGTGGATACCTACGGTGGTGTGGCACCTCATGGTGGCGGAGCTTTTTCGGGTAAAGATCCAACAAAAGTTGATAGAAGTGCTGCTTATGCTGCCAGATACCTTGCCAAAAATATTGTTGCCAGCGGCGTTGCCGCCAGATGCACCATTCAGCTATCTTATGCCATTGGTGTGGCACAACCTTTAAGTGTTTATGTGGATACCCATGGCACATCTAAAGTAAGCGATAGGGAAATTGAGGCGATTATTCCGCAATTAATGAGCTTATCGCCGAAGGGAATCCGCACGCATTTGAATTTAAATAAACCAATTTACGGTATTACCGCTTCCTACGGACACTTTGGCAGAAATCCTAATGGCGATTTTTTCACTTGGGAAAAACTGGACTTAGTAGATAAAATTAAAGACTTACTGAAAATTTAACATCCCCGTCATACCGGCGAAAGCCGGTATCCATTATTGGTTATGCAAGAACATAAGTTTATTAATTTTTACGGTCGCACTACCGGACATCTAAGTCGCCGGGCGGTTCATCTTTTAGAAAATCTGCTACCAAAGTATTTATTGGATATGGATAGATTTTATTCTATATCCGATAATTATGAAAAAGTTAATTTAGAAATTGGCTTTGGTAGCGGTGATTTTATTTATAATTCTGCTGTTGCTAATCCTAAAAGTTTATATGTAGGTGTGGAAGTTTTTGCCAATGGTGTGGCAAGTTTGTTAGATAAAATAGATTTATCGCCTTCCTCGCTACAAAATATTCTAATCTATAATTCCAATGTTTATTATTTACTGGAAAAATTCCAAGAAAATACCTTTGATAATTTGTATATTTTGTTTCCCGACCCTTGGCATAAAACCAAACACCATAAACGTAGATTAATTAATACAGATAATTTAGCTGTTTTTTCTAAGATTCTAAAGAAAAATGGTGTTTTACGCTTTGTTTCCGATCATGATGACTATTTCAATTGGGCTTTGGAGCATTTTGCTGATTCACCTCATTTTGAAATTATCAATCCGCAAAATTTTACAACTCTTCCCGCAGACCACTTTCAAACTAAATACGAAAGAAAGGCTATTAAAGAAGGCAGGGAAATTAGATTTATTGAGGTTAGGAATATTAAGTAAACTTCTCTCGGGAGATTATTAAAAACGATATGGCATCCGCAATCTTCTACAGACACTACCACCAAGCTCCGTTTTTAAATAGATTTTTTAGTTTATAGTTATCTTCTTTTTCTTTTCAAGAAGGCAGCCGAGAGGTTTTTCTGAAATAAGAAGCCTTCATTTCCAACGGGGGGAAAGCTACTTAAATAGATTGCGGTAGTATTGCAATCCAAACAATTCAACTGAGGATAAAAGTCGTTTAACCCCCAATTTGGAGCATTAAACCAACCCAAACTACAAGCCGGGCGCACACGCACTTTAACCGAAATTATTTGACTAAAACCGTCATACCAGCGAAGGCTGGTATCCACTGCCACATCCGGCAAATGGATACCGACTTGTGTCGGTATAGTCAAACAAGATAGATATTTAGTCAGAATATCAACAGGTAATATCTACAAACAGATTAATAATCCGTTCGTAAATCAATCATAACTTAACTTTGATGTTTTATACTTGAAGAACCAAGTAATAAACATCTCAAACCTACTTTTAAACAGCGCATTAATTAATAGATTATACTCACAGATGGTGAATCACCCCAATAAGCAACCCAGCCGCTTATCGGCAATGACAACAGTTTAATTAAAGACCTTTATTTTTAATTATATAATCAATGCCATAATGTGATACATAACTCCCCTGCTTTACATTCAACCGTATATAGAACTAACTATATACCAACATAAACTATAACAAAGTTAAATCTAAACCCTTTCCTGACCATTATACTATTTTATACAAATACTTTATTACGTCCTAAAACTAAACTAACTATACAACCTTTTATTCGCTTGCTGTTTTTTTATTTTTATTGTTTTTTGATAGA
>JAISPM010000053.1 GCA_031274895.1 Alphaproteobacteria bacterium | reverse complement strand
AAAGAGTTTATGGCAGTAATGAACGTATATCTTACCAACAATGGGATTTTAAAATAGGTGTCAATAAAGGTATTCATGGGTATCTCTAGTTTTTTATAATGGTAGTATATTATACTATTTATAAATGGAAATAAAAATTTATTTTTTAGATTCGTCTCGCTTTTTAAAAGCAAATAATTTCAACACAAAATAGGTTATGATTGGCATGATAATTGCGGCAATAGCCTGTCCGACATAAGCAGATAATCCATAAAAATTGATGGTTATAAATAGCAACAGGTAATTTATCGGATACAAAAAAGCATAGGATATATAAGTATTGATAGCCTCTTTTAACCAGTTGCCTGCAGTGCGAAATACAAAGATTTTAAAAAGAACGAAGTTGTTAAGTATGCCAATAATGTAAGATAATAACAGCACCATGGCATAATGGAGATAATCTCCCCACAGGTAGTAAAACAAAGCAAATACAGCGTATCCAAAGACAGTATTGTATCCACCTACTAGAATAAATCTAATAAATTGCGGCAAAGAAAACCAAAGGTGAAGGATTTTTCTAATAAAGGTCATTGATATTATCTTTAGTAATTATTTCGTTGATTACATGTCTTGGTGAGCCTTTTATTTCATCAAAAATTCTTGAAATATATTCGCCTAACAGACCCATAAATAAAAATTGAATCCCAAAAAGAAATAATATAGCAACCATAAGCGATGGATAGCCTTTTATCGGATTACCAAAAAATAACTTTGCGATAATAATTTCCATTCCCCACAAAAAAGCAATTAATGCAAAAATAACTCCAAAAATACTGGATATTTTTAAGGGAACAGAAGTTGAATTAAAAATGCCATCTAAAGCTAATTTTATTAATTTAAAATAGTTAAATTTAGTTTTGCCGAATTGTCGTTTTTCTCTTCTGTAAGAAACGGAAGTGCTTTTAAAGCCCACCACATGATATATCCCTTTCATGAAAAGGTGTTTATTATTAATTTTAGATATACTGTTGATAATTTTTCTATCTAATAACCGAAAATCTCCTGCATTATAAGGGATTTTAACACCTGAAATTAAATTATAGAATTTATAAAACAAAGCCGAGGTTTTCTTCTTAAGGAAACTATCCGTATCCCTATTATTTCTAACGCCATAAACCATATTGTAACCATCTTGCCAAAGAGAGATAAACTCTTTAATTACATGGATAGGATCTTGTAAGTCTACATCGCAAATAATACAAGCATCGGCATTTGTATTTTTAATACCTGCCATAATTGCCTGCTCTTTACCAAAGTTTTTAGAAAAATCTATTAATTCAACATTGCCATATTGTCTGATGGCATCTAAGATAACAGCCTTAGTATTATCAACACTACCATCGTTAATAAAGCAATAAGTAAAATTGATATCCGGAATATCAGCTATCACTTTATTACACTCTGCAATAAAATGAAAAATGTTATCTTCTTCGTTATAAACAGGCAGTAATATATCAATGGTTTTCATGGTTAGTTATTGGTTCCCTCTACTTTTCGTTCAATTATTCTATACTCGGTTGAATTATCATTCGCCATCTCAAATTTTAAATTAGGATAACCTCCATAATAACGAATTACACCACGTGTACACCAAGTATTACCCCCCCAATATTGAATAAAAAAGCATCTATATCCGTATTCAACAACATTTTTTGGAATTTGTATAACTAATTCGTATCCTTCTTTAGGAGATACTCCTTGCGTTTCTCTGATTTTATTAGTAATAGATTTAGTTGCCTTACTAACATCTAATGTAAATTTAAATTTAGCCTGAGTATTATATAATAAAAGAAATAATAAGAGAAAAAAAGTAATTAAATAAAAAGACTTTCTAGCAATAGAATTTTTTAATTTACTGATCATATCAAAAAATATGTTTATATTAATTATCCAGAAACATAATACAAAAAAAAGAAATAAAGGATGACCTCCTACCTCAGTATTAGCACCAGAAGAAAATATAATAATATAACCAATATATAAACCTAATAATAACAAGATTTTTATAAAAAATTCATTGTTTAAAAGGCTGAACTTCTTTTTATAAAATAAAGCAATAGCGAATATTCCAAAAACTATTAAGAATATAATAAATAGATTACTATTTAATCCAAAAAGATTATTCATTTCTTGAAATCTACTTGGAACCTTATAAAAAGTCTTAAATAAACGACTGGTATCAAGAACTCCTCTTCTAGCTATTTCCTCAGACGTTTTTAAAACAAATAAATAACCACAAACTGAAAAAATAACCCCTATAATAGACCAAATAGGTATCTTTTTATTTTTAATATAATAAACCAATATAGATAAACACATCATTCCTAAGAACAAGGGAACAGACATGTATGAATTTATGAAAGATATAAAATATACAACAGGAACTAGTAAAAATATATTTAATTTATTTTGAATAATATCTTTGTTATAAAATAAATAAAAATAAGGAATAAAAACTAATAGCAGTATAACATTCCCAAACAAATGATTCAATGCCCTAGATTTAAAAAGAAACATATCTGCAAACATTAGAGATGAAGGGATCGATATTAGTAAAACAAATATTATTAATAACAAGAAAATATCCCTGTATTTATTTAAGTTTCTTGAAAAAGAATAAAAGAACACCAAATTAATAAATATAGTGGTAATTAATGAAATAAATATATTATAAACATACTTATCAAAATAGCTAAATATAGAGCTAAGGCTCTGACCTATTCTTGCATTCCAATGAAAATAGTTTACCACATCATGAAAAATAGCTTTAATTTTAAAAAAATCTAATTTATGATATACTAAATACTCTGAACCTATCCAATCTTCATCATGTAAAGGGAATCTGAAATTAAAATAATAAAAATATAAGAATATTATTAAATTTATAGATATATAAAGAGTCCAAAATAACTTTTTATTTTCTTTTAAATCACTTCCCAATGCCAAATCTCCCAAAAATTATGCTAGACAGCTTCCACTAATCACTACCAAAAGGTTTCTTTTTTGTATTATAGGCTTTAATATATCCTGTGCCTGTTGTTAGTATTTCATGAAACCAAACAAAATTATTTTGCTCTAAAAGCTCTACAATTGATTCATATCCTCTGTAATGCCATTCTAAAAGGATAATATCCACATGAGCTATTAGGTTCCCCATATTTTCCAAGCATTCGTATTCCGCTCCTTCTATATCTATTTTTAAAATAATAGGTGATGTCGGATGTTTTTCAAGAATAGATAAAAGTTCCTTTCGGCTCTCTTTAAGGCTTACTTCAACTTGCAATGCTTCACTACGACCAAGTTCCCGTTGATAATAAAAAGAATCAATAGCTGTATCTTCTATACTGTTGAGTCCGGAGTTAGAAACAACATCGTTTGTTGTCATTGAAGAGTTTTTATTATACCAGCCATAATTAAATAAGGTTATTTTTTCTGCTAAATTTGGATTTAAACTAAGATTAACTTTGGCTTGTTCGTAAGTTGATGGCATCAATTCATAACCATATACATATTCGACATTAGGTAAACTAGCCGCATACAGCGTACTATCTGCAACATTAGCTCCAACATCTATAAATATACAACCATCTAAACCACCAAACTCATAGTCTTTTCTACCAAAAACCTCTGATAAAACAAATGCAGTAAAATATTTAAATTTAATGCCATATACTTCTATAGAATTATCAGGTTTTAAAATAACATTAGGATTATCCTTTAATAATAATCCCATGGAGTAAACTCCAAAATTAAACATACCAACTTTTTTAACCTCAGGTATGTTGAGAAGAGTATTAATAGCCTTAGTAGAATTACTAAGCTCTTTCGTATTATTATTTATGCTATCTCTTATCTCTCTTATGTTTCTTTTTAATTTTTTGCTTCTTTTTCTTAAATTAAATAATAACATAACAATAACAGCCAACACAATAAGTATTAAAACCTCTATTATAAACATATCACTAATTACTCCTATTTTATCATTTCCCAATACAAAATCTCCCGAAAATTATGTCCAGTATTTCTTCAATGTCTGTCTTGCCTAAGATTTTGCCGATATTGTTGAGGGCGGCTCTAAGGTGAAACGCACATATGATTATATCATGATTATTTGCCAGTGCCAATTTAATATCTTCCAGACAACTCTGCAGAATTTCATTGTGTCTTTCTTGAAGAACTATGGGATTTTCTTGCATGGCGGTGATTTTAGATAGTTTTTCCACTATCGCTGTTTCAAAATCGGCTAAGCCGGTGCCTGTAGATACTGATACTAGGTAGGGATTAAGGTTAATTCCACTACCACGTCCACCTACGGTGTCCACCCCTTCGCCAGCAAAGGGGAATTTAGGAGAGGGGTTAGCGTCGATTTTATTAATTAATAGGAAAGTGTCTTCGTCTATATGGATATCGGTCGGGATAGTTGGGTCTATAGCATCCAGCATAACTATTTTAATATCTGCCTCACTTGCCTTTGCAATGGCTCGGCGAACGCCCTCTTTTTCAATAATATCGCTCGTATCCCTAATTCCTGCTGTATCAGCAAGAACCACAGGAAAACCACCAATATCTAAAAAAACTTCCACAATATCACGGGTGGTTCCGGCAATATTTGAAACAATCGCCACATCTCTATTAGATAAATAATTAATAAGTGAAGATTTCCCCACATTCGGGCTACCTAAAATCGCTATGGATATGCCATCCCGCAGTTTTTTTGCCTTTTTACCGTTGATGATTTCTTTTTCCATTGATGAAATAAGTTCAAGCATGTTGTTATTAGCAATGCTAAAAGTTTCTGCAGGAATATCTTCATCGGAAAAGTCTATGGTAGATTCCACCAAAGCAAGAGTTTCCTTAAGAGTTTCACCATAAGCTAAATACTTACTGCCAACTTCTCCCTGCAGTTCTCGCAGGGATTGCTTTCTTTGTTGCGAGGTTTCGGCGGCAATTAAATCGGCAATACCTTCGGCTTGTATTAAATCCAGCCGTCCATTCTCTAAAGCACGACGGGTAAACTCGCCACGCTCAGCCATACGATGCCCATCCATTTGCGATAGGGTATGCAACAGGTCTTTAATTACCGAAAGAGACCCATGGACGTGGTATTCCACAAGAATCTCGCCGGTATAACTATGTCCTTCGGCAAAATAAAGCACTAAAGCATTATCAAGTAATTCGCCGTTAATATCGTAGATATTACAATGCGTTGCCTTGTGCGAGGTGAAATTTTCTTTTTTAGAAATAATCTTTAAACTATTAAACGCCTGCCGACCGCTAACTCTTATAATCGCAATGGCGGAAGAGATAAAAGGAGTTGATAAGGCGTAAATAGTATTTTGCATATTTTTAGTTTAAGATTGATTCCACTGCCCCGCCTGTAAGAACAGGCACCCCTTCGCCAGCGAAGGGGAATTTAGGAGCTAAGAGTTCATATTTTGGAAGAATTCATCATTATTTTTGTAAATTTTCATTTTATCCAGTAAAAACTCTATGGCGTCATTCGCACCCATTTGGATAAGAATACGGCGCAATATCCACATACGTTGTAAAGTAGCTTCATCCAATAATAATTCTTCCTTACGTGTGCCTGATTTCGTAATATCAATGGACGGGAAGGTTCTTTTATCGGCAAGTTTTCTGTCAAGCACAATCTCAGCATTACCTGTGCCTTTAAATTCTTCAAAAATTACCTCGTCCATTCTGCTACCTGTTTCCACAAGAGCCGTAGAAATTATGGTGAGCGACCCACCATCTTCAATATTCCTTGCTGCACCGAAGAAACGTTTAGGTTTCTGCAGAGCGTTAGCATCCACACCGCCTGTTAAAACCTTACCGCTTGATGGCACCACGGTGTTGTAGGCGCGAGCCAGTCTCGTGATAGAATCTAATAAAATTACCACATCTTTTTTATTTTCCACTAATCGCTTAGCTTTTTCCAGCACCATTTCGGCTACTTGCACATGGCGCGTGGCAGGCTCATCAAAAGTAGAGCTTATAACTTCACCCTTAACAGAACGGGTCATATCCGTAACTTCTTCCGGTCTTTCGTCAATTAGCAAAACTATTAAATAACATTCAGGATGGTTAGAAGAAATTGAATTGGCAATGTTCTGCAACATAACAGTTTTACCGGTTCTTGGCGGAGCCACCACTAAGGCTCTTTGCCCTTTACCGATAGGCGTGATTAAATCCAGTATGCGACCTGTGAAATCTTTTGTGGAAGCATTGATTACTTCCATTTGCAGACGTTCATCAGGATAAAGTGGCGTAAGGTTATCGAAATTGATTCTTTGTTTGAGTTTATTAGGGTCTTGGAAATTTACGAGATTAACTTTAGAAAGGGCAAAATATTTTTCGGAATCTTTTGGCGACCTAATTTCACCCTCTACGGTATCGCCTGTTTTTAAGCCCATTTTCCTGATTTGATTTGGACTAACATAAATATCATCAGGTCCCGGTAAGTAGTTGGCATCGCTGCTGCGAAGAAATCCATAACCGTCGGCAAGCACCTCAAGGACGCCTTGACCAACAATGGTCACCTCTTTTTCAGATAATTTTTTTAGGATGGAAAACATTAAATCTTGCTTTCTTAAATCCGCAGGATTCTCTATTTCAATTTGTTTAGCAAAGTCTATTAATCCGGCTAAAGAACTGCTTTTAAGTTCAGCAAGATTTTTAATATCAATATTCATATAATTTTTCTCTTGAATAGTTTTTGAAAATGTTTGAATTTTTGTTGAGAAGTAAACTCACATGTATAATAATTAATTATTTGAAAAAAGCAAGATAAAAATTGATTGATTTATATCATTTTATTTTGGGCTATATTTTTGTATGCTTGTTTTATATGTGAAAGTTTTTGTTTTTAATAAAAGGAGATTATTTATGCAAAATGACACAAACACACTGCCAAAGTGGCGAAAAAACGATATATTGTGGGTGTTAAGTTTATACGGAACCGCAATCGGAGCCGGGGTTTTATTTTTACCAATTAATGCCGGGGTTGGTGGATTGATTCCACTCTTAGTTATTCTAGTATTAGCTTTTCCTATGACTTTCTATGCGCATAGAGCGTTAGCGCGATTTGTTTTATCAGGTAAAAATACCAATGACGATATTACTGTTGTGGCTGAAGAATCCTTTGGAAAAACTGCAGGGAATTGGATTACAATTCTCTATTTTTTTGCAATCTACCCGATTCTTTTAGTTTATTCTGTTGGGGTTACCAATACGTTATTGAGCTTTATGCAACATCAAATGTATATGGATACTCTTCCACCAAGATGGCTAATTAGCGGGGTATTAGTAGGAATATTGGTATTAGTTTCTTACTTAGGAGAGAATCTCGTTGTTAAAGTTATGTCGGTTTTAGTGTTTCCATTTATTGCCGTATTAATGATTGTAGCTTTATTTTTAATTCCTTACTGGAATGGTGCAATATTCTCAGAATTTTCATGGTCTGGTAGTAATATGGCAGGTGGAAGTAGTATTTTAATGACGCTTTGGCTGGTGATTCCGGTTATGGTGTTTGCTTTTAACCATTCACCGATTATTTCCTCGCTGGCAGTGGCTAAAAGAAAAGAATATGGTGATACCTATGTGGATGGTAAAGTATCAAATATCATTGCCGCCAGTAATATTATGATGGTGGTAACCGTAATGTTCTTTGTGTTTAGCTGTGCTTTTACTTTAACTCCAATGGAGCTAGCCGAAGCTAAAGCACAAAATATTTCAGTTTTATCTTATTTAGCTAATAAATTCGATAATCCAGTAGTAGCTTATATTGGACCTGTGATTGCCTTTATTGCCATGTCAAAATCGTTCCTCGGACATTACTTGGGAGGAAAAGAAGGCTTTAATGGGATAGTAAATAAAGCATTAGCTAGTAGAAATAAAACAATTGATCAGAAGAAGTTAAATAATATTGCGGCAATTACTATGTTTATTACTGCTTGGATAATTGCTACTTTAAATCCTAGTATTTTAGGTATGATAGAATCCCTTGGTGGACCTATCCTTGCTATTTTATTATTCTTAATGCCAATGTATGCTATTCATAAAATACCGGCTTTAGCGAAATATCGTGGTAAAATTAGTAATGCGTTTATTGTAGTTATGGGACTTATAGCAATCTCTGCTGCAATATATAACTTAATGTAGGTGTTAAATTCCCCTTCGCTGGCGAAGGGGTGCCTCTGTAAGAGGTGGGGTAGTGGTAAAATATTTAATCAAAGGAATAAAAAATGCAAGCCAATAGTGTCTTATCTATTTTTAAAATTGGAATAGGTCCTTCTTCTTCACATACATTAGGTCCCATGGTTATCGGAAAACTCTTTTGTGAATCTCTTAATCAACAAAATTTAATAGATAAAATTACTAATATTAGAGTAGATTTATACGGTTCTTTATCGCTAACCGGGAAAGGACATTTAACCGATGTGGCTGTCATTTTAGGCTTAAGTGGCAAATTACCAGAAACTACTAGCACACAAGGCATTAAGGATATAATAGAAAGCGTAAGTGTTAATAAATCTTTACTTTTAGATGGTGTAAAAAGTATTCCTTTTAATCAAGACCAAGATATTGTTTTCAACCCTAATTTTTTAGACCTGCATGAAAATGGCATAACCATTAGTGCCTATGCGGGTGAGAATCTTGCATTACAAAAAACTTATTTTTCCACCGGAGGAGGTTTTGTTAAAGAAGAATCTAACTTTTACGAGAAGGAATCCACAGCTAAGGCATTGGAAATAGATTTTAAATCTGCGCAAGAACTGTTAGATTTGTGCAATAAATATAACAAAAGTATCTCAGAAATTGCTTTAATGCGGGAAATGCAGTTTTTTTCTAAAAAGGCAATTTATGATTATTATAAAGAAATTTGGGAAGTTATGGACTGTTGCATAGATAATGGTTTAAATGCAACAGAATTATTACCGGGCGATTTACATATGCAACGCAGGGCAAATAATTTATATAAAAAACTTACTAATCAGGAAAATGATTCCGTTAAAGACGATTTCAACAGCATTAATTGGCTTAGTGTTTTTGCCTTAGCCGTTGCCGAAGAAAACGCTTCAGGACACCGAGTGGTTACGGCTCCTACCAATGGCGCATGTGCAGTGGTTCCTGCAGTGATGGCTTATTATAATAAGTTTTATAAACTAATGAACGATGATGATGTGGTGAAGTTCTTATTAACCGCCTCAGCTATCGGTTATTTATATAAAACCAATGCTTCACTTAGCGGAGCCGAAGCAGGTTGTCAGGCAGAAATAGGTGTTGCCAGCTCTATGGCAGCAGCAGCTGTAGCAGAAATGCTGGGAGCTAACCCAAAAACCACTTGCGATGCCGCAGAAATCGCCATGGAGCATCATTTAGGACTAACCTGCGACCCTGTGGGCGGATTGGTGCAAATTCCTTGCATTGAAAGAAATACCTTTGGCGCAGTTAAAGCTGTTATGTCTGCTAAAATGGCGATAGACAGAGGAGTTGAAACCTCTCCCATGGTAAGTTTAGACGAGGTAATTACCACCATGTTCCATACCGGCAAAGATATTGACCATAAATATAGAGAAACCTCACAAGGCGGCTTGGCGAAAGTTTTAAAACTTAAATTACTAAAAAACAGATTATTGAAAAAATTTAAGCCTAAGCAGATAAATCAGTGTAGTTAAATAAAAATCCCCTCTCAGGAGGGGATTTAAATACTTATTTAAGCTCGTAAAAAAAGTTTCTACCATCTATGCCCATTATTTTAATTTTGTAATGTGCCTCAGGGTCAATATTACTAAAATCACCTTTCAATGTTATTACAGCCTTAGCTGCCAATGGAGCTTCTATACCGTAGGACGAAAATTTGTATCCTGAATATATAAGCAGATTAGTGATAGTAGTAATTTCCGGATTCATGAGCGACTTACCGTCCCAATTCATTACTACTTTATCGGTTTGGGTATTGATTAGGCTTACATTAATAATATACAAAGCCTGAGTATCAGGACCGGCATCAATTTTTGAACTGAAAGTCAGCAATTGATTTTTAGTATCTAAATTAGCTTCAGTAATTGTGATTCTATGGATAGCAGGATTTGTTCTTGCGGTAAATTTAGAATAGACACCACCTCTGTAGTAATCGTAAAAACCTACTGTAAAGACCATGGCTATAATCCCGCCGATAACTCCCCATTTAGTATAATTAATTTTTAAATCGCCACTAAATAACCAAGGAAACCATTTATGATTGGTTATTTTAAAACCTTTCTTCATTAGGATGTTATCAACAGACAAAGTCGCAGACCCTGCTAAAAACACGGCAATACCCATGGCAAAGCTATAAGAACTCATAGTCCATTCATCGATACAAGTAGCACCAAGCCAACCAAATATCAGCATTAAAAATACGGATAGTGTTAGGGTAACAAAAGCTGAAAATCTTGTCATAAAACCAATAATTAAAAATAACCCAAAAATAAGCTCTACCCATGTATAAAATATTAGAGAGAATTGGAATAATCCTTGTTGCATGGAAAGCCATTCCACTATATTACCCAAACCAAATGCCGATCCCGGTGCTGCTTGTAAAAGTTTGATGCCATTATAACCGGCAGAAAGGGGATCCAGCTTTCCTGCTTCATAAATTAATCGTCTGGTGCCACCTGACATAAAAACAAAACCCAGCACCATTCTTATACATATGTTTATGGTTGCAGCCATTCTTATTGAGGTATCTTTCATATGATTTCTCACTATTTTATTAAAAAACTAAAAATATTTGAATTTTTCTTAATTTAAAAGAAAAATTCTATATAATACTAGTATTATATAATAAAAATTTAAGGAGAAACATTTATGGCAAAAAAAGTAACAGGTATCGGTGGCATATTTTTTAAATCAGCAAATGCAGAAAAATCAAAGGAATGGTATGAAAAACATTTAGGAATTCCTGTTGGTGAATATGGACACATTTTCCAGTGGCGCGATATGGAAGATACCAAAACCATCGGACAAACCGTATGGTTTATCTCTAAAGATGGCGATTCTTTCAAAGGAAAGAATGAACAACCTTACATGATAAACTATCGGGTAGAAAATTTAGAAGAACTTTTAGAAAATCTTAAGAGTGAAGGCATTGAAATTATAGATGGTATTGAAGAATATCCTTACGGTAAATTTGCTCATATCTTAGATTTAGATGGCAATAAATTAGAACTATGGGAACCTATTGGTGAGAAGGAAGATAATAAATAATTTATATATATTCTTATATATAAGATAATATTATTATTAAGTCCTGTGGATTTAGAGATTTAATTTTTATTAAGAACTTATTCACAAAGTTATACATGATAAACACCTTATAAAATATAGTAATTATAACTTTATTAAATTTGGTAATATTACTAATTAACAGGTGGATAAGTTTGTGAATAAAAATTTGACTTTCGGTGCATAAAAATACCAAAAAATTTATCCACAGATTTACTAACAACTAATACATGAGTTATTAAATATGAGTAATAAATTTGGAATTTTAGGACATAATATATCGTATTCATTGTCTCCTAAAATTTATGCTTACTGGTTTGATAAGTATAATATTGAATCCCGGTATGATTTAATAGATGTGGCTGAAATAAACCCTGCTATTATCAGAGATTATAAAGGATTTAACATCACCAAGCCTTATAAAGAAAAAATACTGCCACTGTTGAAGGGTTTGTCTGTTGAGACTCATCTGATAAAGGCGGTTAATTTAGTGGTGGATGGTGTTGGCTATAATACGGATTATTTAGGATTACTGGATAGTTATAAATATTATAATATTGAGACACTCGGTAAAAATATCCTGATTTTAGGAGCAGGCGGAGCGGCAAGGGCAGTGGTGTATTCCTTAAAGGACGCTAAGAGTAATATTTTTATTTATAATAGAACACCTGAAAAAGTTGATAAAATAATTGCGGATTTTAAGGATTTAAATGTTCAACAGTATAAAGAAAACATCCATCCTGATATTATTTTTAATGCCACAACTCTTACTTTTGCAGAAATACTGGTGCAAGCAGGACTAAAAAATAATGATAAAACCATTTACTACGACCTTAATTACTATCATAATAAATCAGGTGAGCAAATAGACGGCTTGTATATGTTATTATCGCAAGCTACCTATAATTTTGAGAAATTTTTTGGAATTCTGCCACAAGTCAATCAGCAACTAATAAACCACATAAAATCATGAAAATAATTGGCTTAACAGGATACATCGGCTCAGGAAAATCTACCGTTTCAAAAATGTTTAAAAAAAATGGTTTTTATTATTTTGATAGCGATTCTTATGTGGCGAAACTAAATAGTAATAAAGAAGTGATTGCACAAATTCAAAAACAATTTCCTAAGAGTGTGGTTGCAGGTAAGCTGGATAAAAAGATCCTCAAAGAAGTTTTATTTGCAGATTACGAAAAAAATATTACCGTCTTAGAGAAAATTTACTTTCCCTATGTCATAAGAAAAGTTAAAAGACTAATTCTTATTTATAAATTTTTAGGCAGAAAATTTTTATTGCTGGAGGTTCCGCTGCTTTTTGAATCAAAAATTAATGAATTATGTGATATACTTGTTTTAGTGAAGTGTTCTCGTGATACTCAAATTAAAAGGGTAATGAGTCGGTCGCCTATGCCCATGGATGACTTAGAAAAAATCATGGTAAAGCAGAGTCGTGCCGATTATGAAAATAAACCTTTTAATTATATTATAGATACGGATACACCAATGGAATCCTTAGAAAAGAAAATTATTGAGGTTATTAAGGAAATAAAAGGTGAATAGAAAAATTTTACTGGATGTGGAAACCACAGGATTTTATTACGACAGAGATGATAAAATCGTGGAATTGGCTTGTGTGGAAATTTTTGAAGATAGAAACATGGCGAAGGAACTCCACTATTATATCAATCCGCAAAGGGAGATTCCTGCAGAAACTACGCAAGTTCATGGTATAACCAACGAAATGGTAGCGGATTCTCCAACTTTTGCTAATATTGTGGAAGAATTTTTAAATTTTGTGGGTGATAGCGAAATTATTGCGCACAATGCCAAGTTTGATATGAGTTTTATTAATGCTGAGTTGCAAAAAGCAAGTCAGGAAATTATTAATCCTAATCGTTTTATAGATACGCTAAAAATGGCACAGGAAAAATTTCCGGGGCAAAGAAACAGTCTTGATGTTTTATGTAAAAGATTCGGTATTGATTTAGAATCTCGTAAAGACCATCACGGAGCGTTAATTGATACGAAACTGCTTGGAGAAGTTTATGTTAAACTAATCGGCGGGCAAAAAAGTATGTTTGATGGTGATTTTGATAATGCTGAGAATGTTGCATCGGGGAAAATATTATCGTATGATAATAACAATTTCCCTTACAGAAAATTTGAATTAACTGCCATGGAAATGGAAAATCACAAAAATTTTGTGGCAAAAATTAAAAATTCGCAATGGAATATATAAATAAAGGAAAAAATAGTGGAAGATATTTTACAATATATTGATATTATCCTTTTAGGAATCCTAATCGTGGTTTTATTGTTTATTTTCAGAAGATTAATCGGTAAAAGAGTAGGCTACGAAAAACCTGAAGTTCCGGTTAGCAATTATCCTGAGGTAATTATCGGCAATAATCCTAAACCACAAACTAATAATGCTCCTGTGGAAGAAAGATATAAATATCCTGTTGGCAGTTTAATGCAAAAGTTTGAAATTATTGCGGAAAATGATAATACTTTTCACCAAAAAACCTTTATTGACAGCTCTAAAAAAGCCTTTGATATGATTGTCAGAGCCTATGCTGATGGTAATTTAGATGGTATTAAAGATTTTGTATCTGATAAAGTGTTAGATTCTTTCCAAAGTGGCGTTAATGTTCGCAAGGAAAAAGAGCAGACCCTTTATGTGGATATAAAGCAATTTATTTTAAGCGAAATTATCGATGTTAAAATTGATGATAATTATAATACCGAAATTTCAGTGAAATATATCACGTTGCAAACTAGGGAAATTTTAAGTGGATTGCAGGCTCCGTCTCTCAATTTAAAACCAAGTGAAGTTAGCGAAGTCTGGGTATTTGCTAAAAATATTCGTGAAAATACCTCAATTTGGAAGCTGGTGAAAACTTATAAATAGCTCTGAATTCCCCTTCTTTGAGAAGGGGTGGCAGCGATAGCTGACGGGGTAGTGGTTAAAAAGATATTAAAAATGAAAAAAATTTCCAAAGTTGAGTTTCAAGAAATTTTTTTGGAAGAAAATGAAGAAGACAGCGAATCCTTGCAAGAAGAGATAGATTTTCTTAAGGTTATGGCAAATGTTAAGCCTTTAAAGGATAATAAACAGGCAGATTTTTTTACTCTTAAAAAACTTAAATTTAAACGACAAGCCGATTTTGATTTTGCGCAGGATATTTCCGATAACTTTAAAATCAACTCTTTGTCAAAAAAAGAAATTTCACAGATAAAAGGGCAGCAAAGAGCGGTGGAAGCCACCCTAGATTTACATGGCAGAACCACTGCAGAATCCTCATTTTTACTGGATAATTTTATAAAAAATAGTTTTAATAAGGGCTATAGACTGGTAATAGTTATTACGGGTAAGGGGAATAATTCGCTTGAGAAAGAAAACGGCATGGGCGTTTTAAAATCGTTCTTTCTATACTGGCTAACTCAAGGCACTGCCATGCAGTATGTGGTATCCTACGGTGAAGCAGCTCCTCTGCATGGCGGCAGCGGTGCTTTTTATGTGTGTTTGCGGAAAAATCAGAAAATGGTATCTATTAAATAATTATTATCTTATAATTAATTGTGTATCAAAATAAAGTATATAAATGGATTTTCTTTCCCTTAAAAGCCTGATTAAAAATTTATCCGATGATAGTTTATCATTTGAAATATCAAGCAATAAATTAATAGATACAATATTTAGTTTAGATAAGTCTAATATTATTCCAATTATATTAGAGATAGGAACGATACCTGAAGATATAGAGGTAGATTCCAGCGAGGAGAAACTCTATAGTAAAGCCTCAGACATACTATTAGCAAAATCTTTAGAATTTTTTGGTTTAGACGCTACTGTTTATAAGGAGAGGTCAGGGGTAGCTGATGTTTACGCTAAAAGTAAATACCATAACTATTCTCTTGTTAGTGATGCTAAATCTTTTAGGCTATCGAGAACTGCTAAAAACCAAAAAGATTTTAAAGTAGAGTCTATGGTAAAATGGAAAAAAGAAAGTGATTACTCTATTTTATGTTGTCCTTATTATCAATATCCTAAAAATAAAAGCCAAATATATAAGCAAGCCTTAGATGGTAATGTTTTATTATTTTCGTGGGAATATTTATATCTATTATTAGATAATAATATCAAAGAGACAAGTAGTTTATCTTTAGCTAACTTATGGAACTATAGTAGCATTGTAGCACAAAATACTACTATAGCAGATAGCCATTCTAGCTTTTTAAATGAATATAATGTTTATATCAAAGAGTTTTTAAAATTAACTGAAGAACAAATCCAAGATTATTTTACAAGATTCAAGAATCAACTAAAATTACGGGGTGATAACGAGGTTATTTATTGGCAAAATGAAATGGGTAGAATTAATAATCTAAACAGAGAAGAGGCTATTTTTGAACTTTTAGAATCAAAAAAACTAGATAATAAAATAAAAACTATCCAAAAATTCATTAATCAAATATCAAATTAACATGCTGGAACTTAATAGAATTTATCATGGTGATTGCTTAAACTTACTTAAAAATATTAAGGAATCTAGCATAGATTTAATTTTAAGTGATATTCCTTATGGTATTAGTTATGACAAATGGGATGTTATTCATAGCAATACCAATAGTAGTTTGTTAGGACATAGTGAAGCTCAATTAAAAGCCGGTAAAATTTTTAAAAACAGAGGTAAACCTTTAAATGGTTGGTCTGAGAGTGATAAAAAAATTCCTCAAGAGTATTATAACTGGTGCCTGCAATGGGCTGGTGATTGGTTCAATGTGCTAAAACCCGGAGCGAGTGTTTTTGTGTTTGCAGGGCGCAGAATGACTCATAGGTGTATTTCAGCACTGGAAGATAAGGGTTTTATCTTTAAGGATATGATTGCTTGGAATAAAACTAAAGCTCCTCATAGGGCGCAAAGAATAAGTTGCGTTTTTGATAGAAGAGAGGATACTTATAATTCTCAAAAATGGGAAGGTTGGAAAGTGGGCAATTTAAGACCAATTTTTGAACCTATATTATGGCTTATGAAGCCTTATAAGGTAGGCGGAACTATTGCTGATAACCTTATTGATAATGAATTAGGGGCTTGGAATGAAGAAATATTAGCAAAATATGGGCAATTGCCTAATAACTTGATTTCAATATCCAGCAATAAAAATGATACAGGTCTGCATCCTACACAAAAGCCGCTATCTTTAATGGAGTTATTAATAGAACTAACCACAAAACCTAACCAAATAGTTTTAGACCCTTTTTGCGGAAGCGGAACTACACTTTTAGCTGCAAAAAACTTAGATAGAAAGTTTATTGGTATAGAAAAAGAAAAAGAATATTATGATATAGCGTCTAGTCGTATTATTTCAAAAGATTCTATATCTAATAATATTCAAAATGAATTATTTAAAAACCTATAGATTCTCTTTCTTATTATCAGGATTTAAATTTATGGTAGATAAAATACATTTTTTGGCATCTATCTTTTTTAAGCTGTTATCGTAAGCTACGATATCTTTAATTTTGGGAAGCGAGTTATCCCAAATAATATTTAATATACAAAAAGGATTGCGATACTGCCACAGCTCCATAACCACTTCGTTTTTAATTAAATAAGGACTGCCGACCACATTTAACACATCTACCTTGGCTAAGGAATAGATATCTCTGTTGCCGTTTTCTATATCTGCTACAATATTTTTAATCTCTTCTTTTTCATAAATTTGCAGCTTTCCGCCATCATAATTTTGTAAAATTTCTTCCTTTGACAATTTATAATCAGCAATATAAGGCTGATTATTATTAAGCGTAGCCGTAGGTCTGCCCGCTTTATCAGCGCAGCCATAAAGAAAAAGCAACAAAACTAAAAGCGAAATAATTTTTTTCATGGTAAATATTATGTATTATGCTCAAATATGTATATAATAAACTATGGTTTAATCATTAAAAAATAACTTATTATGAAGAATTTCCTTAAATATTATATACTGATATTGATATTGATGTTATCTTTTTCTTCCGCGACAGGTAATAATTTATTTTTAGAAGAAGTCCAAAGTCGTCGAGAGGCTACACAGAACCTCAATGTCCTAAATCTCTCCTATGCTAAAAATACCTCCAACTCTGCAGATTTAATATCAATGCAAGTTAATCCATTTGCTGCGGTGCGTTTTCCACTAAGAAATTTTGCTCTGAGATTCAACTACACTGATTATAATAAAGGCGAATTTTATGCTAACAAAAATTATGAAATGGCTTTCGTTTACAATATCATAAATCACGAACTTTTGACTTTATATCTTAACTATGCTATATATTCTATGTATAGCTTAAGATTCTATGATTTTAACCTAGACCAAGAGGCGTCAGCGGTAGCGCACGGCAACTCTTGGAGTGTCGGAGTTGATATTAAACTTTATAATAGTTGGTATCTTTTGGCAGAAAAAAGATGGGTTAAAGTTGAAAAAAACTATATAAAAAATTTGGATTCTTTTTACTTAGGATTAAAATATAAAATTTCCTTAAAAATACTAAAAGAGAGTTAGTTTATGGATATATCAAAAATTGCAATTGGCGACAAGGCTCCTGAAGAGTTCAATGCTATCATTGAAATTCCTGCGGGCGGTAATCCGGTTAAATATGAAATAGATAAAGAATCGGGTATGTTGGTGGTTGATAGGTTTGTAGCTACAGATATGTTCTATCCTTGTAATTATGGTTTTGTGCCGCATACGTTAGCTCTTGATGGCGACCCAATAGATGTTTTGGTGTTTACACACATGGTGATTATGCCTGCCAGTGTTATTAAAGTGCGTCCGATTGGTGTTTTAAATATGAGCGATGAATCCGGTGTGGATTCCAAGATTCTTTGTGTGCCGATTAGTAAAGTTACCAAATATTATGATAATATAAAAACTTATAAAGATTTACCGGAACTTACCCTAGCGCAAATTAAACATTTCTTTGAGCATTATAAAGAACTGGAATCAGGTAAGTGGGTTAAAGTAGAAGATTATCAAGGGGTTGATGAGGCTAAGGCGCAAATTATCGACTCTATAAAAAGGTATAAGCAGTAGCTGTTTTATTTTAAGAGAAAGAAGTATATGAACAAAATTTTTTCATGCCTTTTAGCATTTTTTATTATTTCTTTGGGCAACCTGCAGGCAAGCAGTGTGTTTAATCTTCATAATTTTGATCCCAGTGATAGTAATAGATTCACGGTTTCGATAAAAACTTTTAAACCTTCCAGAATTTATGGTGGTATAACGAACGACCCTAATGCGCAAAATGCCAATAAAATGGATTATGGTTTTGGTATCGGTGCAAACTTCTTGAATTTTGAGTATTCCCCAATTTATAATACCGGTGAAAGATTTTCGCTTTTTTATACCTTCGCTAATGGTCAAGCAGTCAATCCATATTTAGGATTCTCTTATATTCAAAATACTAAGATCTACGATAGACCAACTAAAAGAAAAATTGATGGCTACGATGGATTAATGGGTATTGAAGTAGGTTATTTAAGATATGTGGTGCCTTATTTTGAGTTTATGCCGGTATCGGGTTTGTGGATGTTTGGCGTGCGCTTCAAGTTAGGAATTGTAGTTGACAAAAGAGGTATTCCAAAACTTGATAAACAACAAAACGGCGATAATCCTGATGCTGAAAATGCAGATGGGGCTACGGCCAATGGTGAACAACAGGTTCCTACGCCGGCAGCGAGTTAAAAAAATAGAAATAATATAAAAAGAAGGGTATAGAACAATCATGAAATCATTAAAATATTTTATCTTAGTTTTAGGTTTATCTTTAGGATTCTCAACAGGTGCAATGGCAGTTTTACCGCAGTTGTATATCGGTGGAGCGGTTTCTGAAAAAAATTCTACGGCGGAGTTTAATACTCCGAGCGATACCAAATATAAAAGTAGTTTTAATACCACTTCTTATTTATTAAGTTTAGGGATTCGCCCAATTAATTTACCAATTCCAATTATCAGCAATTTTAGAGTTGAAGCGCAATACTTAGGAGCTTTGTCTGGTAGCAACAAAGATTCTCAATATGGTTTAGTGCTATACTACGATATACTTCGCTTTATTCCTTTTGTTAATCCTTATGTGGGCGTGGGAACACAATATGCCACTTATAAGTTTAACAATGTAAGTGATGTTAATAATAAAAGTAAATCGTTATATACTTTACATGCAGGGTTAACAGGTAAAATTCCTGTGTTGCCTTTGGATGTCTTTTTAGAATACAGATACACAACTTCAGGAAACGCTAGTTCGAATGTTGGTTCTTACAAAGTAAGCAGTAATGATGTTATGTTAGGATTAAGATATTACGTTTTATAGAATATTTAAAAAGCAAGAAAGTTATCAAATATTATTAAGTGTTTGATTATATCTACTAAAGGGTTTATAATTTTTTTGTAATTTATATAGTTTGGGTTGGCTTAGTAGTATAAGTAATTATTTAAGGTTAATTAATGAGATTGAATGTTTTTGTAAAAAGTTTTGTAGCTTTTTTTGTTTTACTTTACGGAACTTCTGCATGGGCGTTGTTTCCCGAGGCAGAAGGGTATCCCAGAAAAGATAATTTTGGTGTTTACATTGGGGCAGGTGTAGGAGCCTCAACCAGTAATACTTTCGGTCTTGCCGCTAAGGAAGACTACATTGCTTTATATGCACCAACAAGAACTCTTTCCGGCGGTGCAGCTTTAGCTAATATGGGAATTAGGTTGTGGGATGTTCGGTTTGAGGGTGAATACTCTAACTATTATCAATGGTATGGCGTTATGAACGATCAACGTCTTCATACTTCTGCAATTAATGCTGCTAACTTACCAAAAAAAGGTCAGGAGGCGATAACAGGATTCGCTGCAAATATTTATTATGATTTAAGATTCGTTTCTGACAAATTCTATCCATATATTGGTGCAGGGGTTGGTAAAGCAGGTGCCAGATACTCTTGGGTTGATACAGAATTACAACCAAATGGTTTAGGACAAGCCTATTCAGCTACCGGAAATGTTAGCTTTACACAGTTTATGGTTGGTATGCAATACGATTTAAGAATCATTAAATCTTCTTTCAGCGTAGAATACCGCTTTGTGAAAGCCAGTGGTGTAACAGTTAATCCCAGTAATGATGGACTTAATAATATCCTGAACGATTCTATTAGACCGGGTGGTAGTGATTCCACATTCCCTGCTGATTGGGAAGCTCCTACATCAAAAAATGTAGCTTCAGTTTTTCATACTGTGATGTTTAGCGTTAAATACTATTTATATTAAAATTTCAATGAATAATAAATTCCCCTTCTCGTAGAAGGGGTGGCGGCGAAGCCGACGGGGTAGTGGAAAATCATTCAGCAAAAATAAGTTATTTGTATTTTTTGTATCTTTTACCACTACCCCGCCTGCTACTGCAGGCACCCCTTCTACGAGAAGGGGAATTTAGGTTATTATCACAATGGCAGATTCAGAAGATAAAGATACTTTAGAACAGGACAAAGGAATCATTGATAACCTTAATGATGCCGATTACGAATCCCTAAGTCCTATGATGCAGCAATATTACAACATTAAAAAAAATCATCGGGAATATCTTTTATTTTTTCGCATGGGTGATTTCTTTGAAATGTTTTTTGAAGATGCGGTTATTATTGCAAAACTTTTAGGATTGGTTTTAACCAAAAAAATGGCTGGCAATGGGCAAATGGTTAGCATGTGCGGCGTTCCTGTGCATTCTTACGAAGGTTATCTTAACCGTATTATTAAACATGGCTACAATGTTGCCCTGTGCGACCAAATGGAAAGTCCTGAAGAGGCTAAAAAGCGGTCATCTAAAGAGCTTGTGCGACGAGATGTTGTTAGAATTATCACGCCCGGCACTATCACTGAAGAATCCCTTCTTGAGGGTGATTCGTATAATTATCTTGCAGCTATTGCTCAAGACAATAAAAAGTTTGCGCTTAGCTGGATAGATATTTCAAGTGGCGATTTTTACGTGGAAAGCAGCAGTGCTGAGGACATTAACAGCTTACTCTATAAAATTCAACCTAAGGAAATATTACTTTCAAATGAAACAGAAAAGTCGTTCTTATTTGATGAATTTAAACTTTTAACCACAGGCATTGCCCGTGAAAAATTTGAGAGCAAAGCCTGCACTGCCAAACTAAACCAAACTTTTGGCAGCCAATCTTTTGTTATTGAAACCTTAGAAAAATTAGAAAAAATCGCCTGTGGTGTTTTACTGCATTATATCGAATTAACACAGAAACATTCCCTTAACATCAGCCCGCCAAAAAAAGACAGCTCTTCAAAATATGTGCGACTGGACGCCTTTACAAGAAACTCCTTAGAAATAGAAAAATCCTACGGTGGCACCAAACAAGGGAGCCTAAAGCATACCATAGATATTACGAAAACTTCCCAAGGTTCACGGGTTTTGGGTAATTGGCTGAATAATCCACTTAAGGATGTGAGTGAGATTAACCAAAGACTGGAGGTTGTTGCTTATTTCCATGAATACAGCGAAATTTTAAATAAAATTAGGGCTATTTTAGCAGCTACGGGCGATGTGGAAAGAGCGTTAGGGCGTATTATGCTAAAGAAAGCCACAGTAATTGAAGTGGTAATATTGAGGAGCTTCTTAAGGAATCTTAAGGAGATTCGGGGTATTTTATTTAGGAAAGAGTTGCCCAGCCTATTATCACAGATAATGGAAGATTTTATTCCGCAGAATAGTCTGCTTAATAATCTTGATGAAGCAATTGTAGAGGATATTGGGGCGCATAATCGCGAAAGTGGATTCTTAAAAATTAGTTTTAATGCGGTTTTTGCAGAGTTTTTAACACGCAAAGATAACTTTCTGCAGCAAATAATAGCTTTGCAGGAAAAATACATCGTGGAAACTGCCATAGCTAATCTAAAAATTACTTATAACAATGTGGATGGTTATTTTATTGAGGTTCCAATTAAGCAATCACCTAAAATTTTGCCTGAGCATAATTTAGTTCATAAAAAAAATACCACTACAACTGTCCGCTATTCCAGTGCAGGCTTAGATGCTTTAAGTTTTGAAATAGAGCAGGTGGATAAATTGACCATGAATTTAGAAAAACAAATTTTTAGTTGCCTAGTGGAGGAAATCATTAGTGCAGGCGAATCGTTGAGAATTGCGTCTAAAAGTTTTGCGGCATTGGATGTTTTAACATCTTTTGCTATCCTTGCCCTTGATTATAATTTAGTGCGACCCCTAGTGGATAATTCTGCTACTTTTGTAATAGAAGGCGGACGCCATTTGGTGGTGGAGAAAAGTATCAAAAAGAAGGACAATTCCTTTTTTATTCCTAATTCTTGTATTATGGAAAATAAAAATATTTTCTTGATTACAGGACCAAATATGTCGGGTAAAAGCACCTATTTAAGGCAAAATGCTTTATTTATTATTTTGGCGCAATCGGGATGTTTTGTCCCTGCCACTGCTGCCCATATTGGCGTTTGTGATGCAATTTTTTCAAGGGTTGGAGCCAGTGATGATTTATTCAAAGGACAATCAACGTTCATGGTAGAAATGCTGGAGCTTGCGACAATTCTTAATTATGCCACCAATAAATCTTTTATTATATTAGACGAAATCGGTAGAGGAACCTCCACATACGATGGGCTTTCCATTGCATGGGCGACTTTAGAATATATTAATAATAAACTGCAGGCAAGAACATTGTTTGCGACTCATTATCATGAATTAATAGAGTTAGAACAAAAACTGAATTTGCTGGAATGTTATTATGTTAGTGTGGTGGAAGAAAAAGATAAAATTATTTTTATGCACTCTTTACTACGTGGAGCTGTTAGTAAGTCTTACGGTATAGAGGTAGCAAAAATCGCAGGACTTCCTTTAAGTGTGATAAAAAATTCTCAAATTATTTTAAATAAGCTGGAGAAGGTGGAAAAGGATAACTTGCCTTTGTTTGATTTTACTGTAGAAACACAAGCAGTAGAAAGCGAATCGCCTGCTGTAGATTATATAAATAGTCTTGAGGTTGATGAATTGACTCCTAAGCAGGCTTTGGAAGTTTTATACGAATTAAAAGATTTAGCAAAAAAAATCTAAAATTATAAATATAAAAATTCCCCTTCTTTGAGAAGGGGTGGACGCCGTAGGCGGACGGGGTAGTGGTTTAACATTTAATTTTAATAAAGAAATGCAACTAGAAATACCAAATGAGTTTTTTAAAAATAAAGCAAGAGAGCTTCGCAAAAACAGCACATTATCGGAAATATTATTATGGAATCAATTAAAAAATAAAAAATTTATGGGATTGGACTTTAATAGACAAAAAGTTATTAACAATAAATATATAGTAGATTTATACTGTCATAGCTTAAACTTAATTATAGAAATAGATGGCAATTCTCATGATTATAAATACGATAATGATATTGAAAGAAATAATTATTTATTAGATTTAGGATTTAAAGTTATACATATTAACGATTTAGATATAAAAACAAATATGGAAGAAGTGTTAGCTAACATTAAAAATTTAATTTTATGTTTAACCACTACCCCGCCTGCAAGTGCAGGCACCCCTTCTACTAGAAGGGGAGTGAAAGTAGGATATAAATGAATTTAAAAAACGTAGCAAAAGTTAGTGGGTTTACTTTATTAAGTAGATTCTTAGGACTTTTTCGGGATATTTTATTAAGCCGATATTTAGGTGCAGGGTTATTATCTGATGCCTTTTTTGTGGCGTTTAAAATTCCGAATTTATTTCGCCGCTTATTTGCCGAAGGCAGTATGCAGGCGGCTTTTGTGCCGATATTTGCTAAATTATTAGGAGAAGATAAAGAAAAGGCGCAGGAGTTTGCCTCGCAGGTTTTTACCATATTTTTTATTATTTTAGCCATCTTTGTTGTTATTTTAGAAATTTTCGCGCCAACCGTAATTATGATAATTTCCCCCGGCTTTAAAAGTAGAGGGGATGAGATATTTTATTTAACCGTAGATTTACTGCGAATCACCATGCCGTATTTGTTGTTTATATCCATGGTGGCGTTTTATTCCTCACTACTGAATTCCCTCAATAAATTTTCCCTTGTGGCTTTTTTGCCGGCTTTTTTGAATTTAGGAATTATTGCGACACTGTTTTTAAGCTCAATGGATAGCACGATTTTTAAAAGCGTTGCCCACGCAGGAGCTTGGGGGATATTTTGGGGTGGCGTGGCACAATTACTATGCGTAATGTGGGCGTGTTATAAAAATAATTGGCTGATTCGCTTTTCCTATATTAAAAAAATTTCACAAGAAACCAAGATGTTTTTTAAAAGAATAATCCCGGTAATTTTCGGTGCAGGGGTTTATCAGGTTAATATTATTATTGATGTCCTTGTGGCTTCGCTATTGCCCGCAGGAGCAATTTCATTCTTGTTTTATGCCGATAGAATTTATCAATTGCCGCTGGCAATTATCGGAATCGCCATTGGAACAGTGGTTTTGCCCGAAATTTCCCGTGCTAAAAGTGAGGGCGAAAAGAACATAATCAGGCAAAATTCTTTAGTTTTTTCGCTGGGAATGTCTTTATTTGCGACTATTGCTCTTATATTATGGAGTGATGAAATAATTAAAATAATTTTCCTCGGTGGTAATTTTAATTTTGAGGCTACGCAGATTACTGCCTTAGTTTTAACTATTTATGCGCTATCGCTACCATTTAATATTTTAACCAAAGTAATTTTGCCCTTTTATTATTCCTATGGCGATACTAAAACTCCTTTCTATTCCACATTAGTATGTTTAGCTTTAAATTTAGTGTTGGTATTTGCGCTTGCGCACATAATGGGGGTTTATGGTATTGCCCTTGCCACCGTGGTGGCGTCTATCACAAATTTATTAATTTTATTTTATTTTTTACGGCGCAAATATGGGTTTAGACTATCACAAGAGTTTTTTGCAGAATTAAGAAAAATCCTTGCTGTATCTGCCATTTTAATAGTTATGATGTTGCTGGTAAAATACGCTCTGTTTGATAATTTAACCATAAGTTTATTTTGGTTCCGTTTCATTTTTATTTTTTTCGTGTTTGCTATAGTATTCACTGTTATTTTTTTGTTAAAAGTATTAAAATCATATATATATTTTGAAATTAAAAAGTTATTCAGCAGGAAATAATGAAAACGATTTTTTCGGGAATTCAGCCCACGGGTGGCATTCATTTAGGTAATTATGCCGGCGCAATCAGTAATTGGGTGAATTTGCAGTCGGCAGACACTAAAAACATTTATTGTATTGTCGATTTACACGCAATTACTGTCTTCCAAGACCCGAAGGAGCTGCATTATAACACCTTAAAGGCGGCTTCTTTAATTATTGCCGCTGGGATTAATCCTGAAAAATCAGTTTTGTTTGTGCAAAGCCATAATGGTGATCATGCGGAATTGGCGTGGATGCTAAACTGTGTGGCAAGAATTGGCTGGCTTAACCGTATGACGCAATTTAAAGATAAAGCCGGCAAGAATAAAGAGAATTCTTCAGTTGGCTTGTATGTGTATCCTAACCTTATGGCGGCGGATATTCTATTGTATGATACCGATAGTGTTCCCGTAGGTGAAGACCAAAAGCAACATATTGAGCTGGCTCGCGATATTGCCATAAAATTTAATAACGATTATACAAGTATTTTTAAAGTTCCTGAACCGTTGATTCTTAAAGAGAATGCAAGGGTGATGAGCCTGCGCGACGGCACTAAAAAAATGTCAAAATCTGACCCATCAGACTTTGCAAAAATTTTGCTGGACGATACAAATGAAGAAATTATCAGCAAAATTATGAAAGCTAAAACCGATTCCTTGCCTTTTCCAAGTATTGGTGAAGGTTTAAGCGAACGTCCTGAGGTTAATAATTTATTGAGTATTTATACCTTTACTACCAAAATGCCACGTGAAAAAGTTATTTCCATGTATGAAAGCAAGGGATTCGTTGAATTTAAAAAAGATTTAGCGGATTCTTTGGTGCAAACCATCGCTCCCATTCGTGAAAAACAGATTGATTTATTTAAAAATCAAGATTATTTATTAAGTATACTAAAACAGGGAGCGGCGCAATCAAGAGAAATATCTGGCAAAAAATTGCAAGAGGCAAAAGCGGCAATGGGATTTGTAAAATGCTAAATAATATCCTATAATAATAGTAGGATATTAATAAAGGAAATAATTATGTTTATAGAAGTTCAAGAAACGCCAAATCCTAATACGCTAAAATTTTTTCTAAATCAGGAAATTTTAGAAAATAATCAAACCTATCATTTTAAGGGTAAGGAAGATAGTAAGTCTTCACCTTTGGTGCAGAAGCTATTTGATTTAAGTGATATAAGGGGTGTTTTTTTAGGGGCAGATTTTATTTCCATAGTTGTGGAAAATGAAACATCTTGGGATTATTTAAAACCACAAATTTTGGCTCTGCTTTCAGATTTTATAAGCAGCGGACAGCCAATTTTGATTGAAAGCATTGAAAGTTTAAGCGAAAGTTTTAAAGTTCAAGGTAAAAATGAAGAAGACCAAGCAATTATTGCGAAAATTGAGGAACTTTTTGAGGAAAGAATCCGTCCGGCGGTAGCCATGGATGGTGGTGATATTTTATTTCGCGATTATGATTCGGGAGTAGTCTACTTAAGTTTATATGGATCTTGTGCAGGCTGTCCCAGCTCCAGCATTACATTAAAAAATGGTATAGAAAATATGTTGAAGTATTATATCCCCGAGGTTAAAGAGGTGATAAGTATTGAGTAAGAAGATAAATACAGATCCTATAAATTTTGTGCGCATTGTAGAATTTATTCACAGGTTTGTTTTTAAATCTACAGTGATTGCCTTACTTTTTGTATTGTTTCTTTTTTTATTTTTTTATAGATTTACCGATAAAATCTTTTCTAACGATTATGTCTTGAATACCATGTTAAAAACTAACATATATTCAAGGCAATGTTTGTATTTGCATGAAGATGATCCTGAATTAATTACTAAACTAAATGATTTTTATGGTTCCGTAGAAAATAAAAACCTTGTGTTGCCTGTGTTTTTTAATAATATGCCCATTGGTTTAGCCAGTATTAAAGATATTCAATTAAAGAAAAATACTTATATTAATATTCTGTTGCCAATTTTACTGAAAGTTCAAAAAAGTGTGTTGAATGAGCGCGCACGCCTAATAGAAATTAATTCCAGAATGATAAATGAGCCGTTGATGGCGGAAGATTTTGCTTTTATTGATGCTTTGGCGGAAAAATATAATGTTAAATTAAAAAATGACGATTTTTGGACTTATGTGGATGCTGTAGACGAGCTTCTATTGCGTGTGGACGTTATTCCGGCTTCCATTGCCTTAGGTATTTCTGCTAAGGAAACCGGCTGGGGAAGCTCAAGGTTTCTGCAGGAAGGGAACTCACTTTTTTCACAATGGACATTTGATGAAAGTGCAGGAATTATTCCGCTTGGTAGGGAAGCTCACCAAAAACATGTGGTTAAAAAGTTTGATACGCTTGAAGATGCGGTGCGGTCTTTCTACACAAATATTAATACTCATAATGGCTATAAAGAATTTCGAGAACAAAGACGCAGAATGCGCCTAAGTGATGGCACTTTAAATGCGAAAAGATTAATTCCAACCTTCTTTAGATACTCCACGGAAAAAGATTACACAGAGATGTTGCGGGCTATTATAGTGAATAATTCCTTAGAAAGATTCGATAACTATACAACTTTTTCCACAAAATATCGTAATATTTGTTTAACCGTTTTATAAATAATGTATGGATTAGCCTTAGATACTTCCAATAAATTGCAATTAGCTCTATGCAAAAATGGCGTGGTGATTGATAGTGTGGTTTTGAATGAGCGCACTAAAGTATCAGACGTGATTTTGCAATATATAGCTGAACTTTTGGAAAGAAATCAAACTACTTTACAGCAACTGCAGTTTATTGCCTTAATTAACGGTGCAGGATATTTTACGGGTGTGAGAATCGCCATTGTGGTTGCAAAGATTCTGCATTTGTCGCTGAATATTCCTGTCTTTAGTTTTAGTAGCTCAAATATTATGGCTAGAGAAGTTGAGACGGATGGTTTTATAGTAGCTACGGTGGATATTGGTAAAAGCGGCTGTGTTTTGGCGGTATTTAAAGGCAAGGAGCAGATTGTTGCTGATATTTATGTTGATGAAGAAGAACTAAGCGATTTTTTTAAAAATAATGCGATTTTAAGCCAAATTTTACCAAAAAATTTAATTTTTGTGGGAAATAAGCAGAATTTATTCTTGGAAACTGATTATTTCTTCGACGCTTCATATCGTGAAAATATCACCGCTCCATCCATGAAAATATTACTGGAACAGGCGACAATTTTATATAATAGTGGTGTGAGAGACACAAAAATAGAACCTCTTTATGCTAAAGAGGTTGATATGCTAATTAGGAATACGTAATGCAAGAAAAACAGAAGAAATATCACATAAAAACATGGGGATGTCAGATGAATGTTTACGATTCCCAGCGTATTAGTGAAATTTTACAAAGTTTAGGTTATGTTTTAAGTGAAGACGCAACTGAGTCTGATTTAGTAATTTTAAATACCTGCCATGTGCGCGAAAAAGCTACGGAAAAGGTTTATTCCGATATTGGCAGATTAAATATTTTAAAGCAAAGGCGGCAAAAAGTTGGGCAGAGTTTGATTATTGGTGTGTCAGGTTGTGTGGCGCAGGCTGAGGGCGAGGAAATTATCCGCCGTGCGCCTTGCGTAGACTTGGTGTTTGGACCGCAAACGTGGCATCGTCTGAGCAGCATGATTAAAAAAATTGAGGAAGAAAACGCTAAGGTTTGTGATACCGACTTTCCTGTGGAAGAAAAATTTGATTCTATCCAAAACACTGCTTTTGATAAATCGCGCATTAATAACGGTAGTGCTTTTATTGCCGTGCAAGAGGGTTGCGATAAATTCTGCACCTATTGTGTAGTTCCTTATACTCGTGGAGCCGAATATTCGCGCCCCACTTGGCAGGTGCTGGAAGAAATAAATCGCCTTGTAAAAGAGGGGGCTAAAGAAATTACTCTGTTAGGGCAAAATGTTAATGCTTACCATGGCATGTCGCACGACAATAGCGAATGGAGCTTAGGAAAACTTATAGAAAAAATTTCTTCAATTGAAGGGCTGCAAAGGATTCGCTATTTAACATCATATCCGGCAGAAGTGGATGATACTTTAATATCTGCCCATAAAAATCTGCCAAAACTTATGCCGTTTTTACATTTGCCGATTCAGGCAGGTTCTAATAGAATCCTGCGGAGTATGAATAGAAATCATACAAAAGAGCAATACTTAGATTTAATTGCAAAACTAAAAGAAGCACGGTCAGATTTAGCCTTTTCTTCCGATTTCATTGTGGGCTTTCCGGGAGAAACCATTGAAGATTTTGAAGAGACATTGGATATTGTCAACAGGGTAGGTTTTATTCAATCTTTTTCCTTTGCTTATTCGCCACGCCTTGGCACACCATCCATAGATTATGAAAATCAAGTTCCTCTGGAGGAGAAAGAAAGAAGATTATACATTTTGCAAGACCTATTAAAGCAAAAACAACGGGAATTTAACGAAAAAACTGTTGGTCAAATCATGGATGTTCTTTTTGAGCGGCAAGGCAAGTTTGCAGGGCAATTGGTGGGTAAAAGTCCATATATGCAAGCGGTGGCAGTGGATAATGCTCCAACCGACGCTTTGGGAAAAATTTATAAAGTAAAAATTACTAAAAACTATAACACAAGTTTAATTGGGGAAATTGTTGAATAATTTGCATATAACTATTTCAAGTCAGTTAAAAAATATACGTGAAATGTTTCACGTGAAACAAATTAACAAATATAAGAAAGATTCTAAAGAGATTATTGCTTTGACGCTAAATTATTTAGCAGAAGACAATAAATTCAGTTTTTTAACAACATTTGAAATATTTTTAGATTTATATTTGGTGGATGATAAAAAAATTGAAAAAGTAAATGCGCAGTTTCGTGGTAAAGCAGAACCTACTAATGTTTTATCCTTCGCTTATCTGACAGGGGAAGATTTTAACACCGCACCGAATCCACTGTATCTTGGAGAAATTTTTATTTCCATGGAAACCCTCGTGCGGGAATCCTTAGAGCAAAATATCACAGAAGAACAGCATTATGTTAGGCTGTTAATCCACGGTTTGTTGCACTTGTTAGGATTCGACCATAATGTGGAAATTGAGGCAAGATTAATGTATAATACTGAAGAAAATATATTGCATAAGTTAAAATTATCAACTAATAGTATTGTAGCAAATTATTGGAGATAAAAGTTTTGGAGGCAGACCAGAAAGGATTTAAGAAATTCTTAGGTAAAATAAATTTTTTTAATAAAAAGAAAATAGAACAGTATAAAGATAAAATTGACAATCTGCGCTATGAAAAGTTGCTGGAAATGTTCTCTTTATATTATACTAAAGATGGCAATGATATTTCTGAAAACTATTTTATTAAAAATATCATAGATTTTAGAGATAAAAGGGCGCAGGATATTATGATTCCACGCATTGATATTGTGGCGTCCTCCGCAGAATCCGAGATTGATGATATTATAAAAATCATGAGTAAAAGCGGTTTTTCAAGAATCCCTATTTATGAGGATAATCTTGACAATACCATCGGCTTTATTCATGTTAAAGATCTGCTGCCCACATTGCGGAAAAAACATCAAGTAAAACTGACGAATATTGTTAGGAGCGTTTTGTTTATTTCTCCTTATATGAAACTCCTTGACTTGCTTTATGAAATGAAACTCAAAGGTGTCCACATGGCAATGGTGGTGGATGAGTTCGGCGGTGTGGATGGTTTAATTACTTTTGAAGATATTCTTGAAGAAATTATCGGCGGGATTCGTGATGAATACAATAAAGCACCGGCTCCTAAAATTATAGAAAAAGAGGCAGGAGTTTTAGAAGCCGATGGACGGGTAAATATCCACGATTTGGAAGAATATACCGGTAAATTCAGCTCCTTGGAAGAAAATGAGGAATCTAATACCATTTCAGGGTTAATTGTGGCACTTGTGGGTTATGTTCCTTCTAAAAATGAAATTATTATGCACCCATCGGGGATTGAATTTAAAATAATATCGGTAGACCCGCTAAAAATTAATAAAGTTATGGTTGATTACAGAGGCTTAAAAATACATGACCACACGCAATAAATTTAAATATATTTTTACTTGTATATTTTCGTTTTTTTATGTTTTAGGATTTGCTCCCTTTAATTTTTTCTTTTTGGGAGTTATTGCTATTATTGGCTTATCTTTTATTTTTAAAAGCGCCAAAAACAGAAAACAATTAATTCATTTCAGCTTGTTAAGCGCACTTGTGATTAGCACTTTTGGGGCTTATTGGCTCACTTATGCCGCTAATTATACTTTCGGCTCTATGTTTTTAGGAGTTCTTGTATTAATAGGATTTGCTTTCCTGTATTCCGTTTTTATGTTTATGGTGTCTGTTCCTATTTATTTAGCCAATAAAAATAAAAAATCTTTTTATGTGGTGTTGGTGCTGTCTTGGACAGCTATGGATGCCTTTAAGTTTTACTTTTTGGGTGGATTCCCTTGGTTTTTATCCGCCTATTTATGGGGGCAAGTTCTGCCGATTATTCAAATAGTTTCCGTGATTGGTCTTATTGGATTAAGCCTTATGACCTATGCTTTAATTTTTTCGTTTTTTATTTTATTTAATGGTAGTTATGCTCGAGCATTCCGTTTTAATGTGTTCGCAATATTAGTGATAATTTTTGCGGGATTATATATTTACGGTAGTGAGCGTATAGATTCTTTAAATGCCATGCCGGCAGAAAAAACTCTGAATGTGAGATTGGTGCAAACCAATATTTCACAAACTACAAAAATGAATCTTAATAATTCTGAAATTATTGCCACCAGTGTATTACCGCAAATATCCGATGGCATTACGGAATCTACCCAAATGATTTTCCTCCCGGAAACCTCTTTTGTGTATTTTGATTCGGAATATTTTGCGAATAAAATCTCAAAAACTCCTAAAAATGTTGCACTTATTGTGGGTGTATTAAGGATTGATGAACAAAATCGGGCATTTAATAGTGTGTTTAATATTGTTAATCATCAAACCATTGATTATTACGATAAAATCAAGTTAGTGCCATTTGGTGAAAGAATGCCTTTAGCCGATTACCTGCCGAACTTCTTTAGTTTTGTAGGCTTAGAAAGTTTAACACCCGGAGATAGCGTGAAAATTTTAACTGTAGATAATTATATCCTTGTGCCAACGGTTTGCTTTGAAGGTTTGTTTCCACTGGAAGATATTACAGCTAATGATGTGGATTTCATACTAAATGTGGCGAATGAAGCGTGGTTCGATCAATCCATAGAATTAGACCAAAATTGGGATATTTATAAATACAGAAGCATTGAAACCGGAGTAATGGCATTAAAAGTGGCAAATACAGGAATCTCAGGTGTTTATGATTTCACAGGTAATTTATTGCATGAGGTGGAGCCATTTAAAAAAATTAATGCGGACTTGATTTTACCTGTAAAAAAAGTTAAAACTATTTTTTCTATGATTAATTATCATCTTATAAATTACATTATCTTTACCCTTTATGGACTTATGTTTTTATGGGTGTATATAAGAAAAAATAGTGTTTAGGTTGTATTTTATAAAATTTGATGTATACTTTAGGTATATACTGGTAATTGAAGGAATGGAGTTATAATGGGTGAATTAGGCGAACACAATAGACAGCCAAAAGATATTGATGTGTTTGCAGGCGAACAACTAAAAAAACGCAGAAAAGAATTAGGAATGTCGCAAAAGGTTTTGGCAGAAAGTTTAGGTGTAACCTTTCAACAGGTTCAAAAATATGAAAAAGGTTTAAATCGTATTGGTGCCAGTCGATTGTTTGACTTGTGTAAAATTTTGCGGGTTAAACCGTCTTATTTCTTTAAAACTCTTAATTTTGCTTATGATGTTAATGACAGCGAAAATAATTTGGTGCTGGCTGAAGGAAATAGTATTTCACCGGAGCTAAGCTCGTTGATTAAAATGTTTGAATCCGTAGATGAAACCAAAAAGAAGTTAATTTTAGATTTGCTAAAAAGCATGGTTGAAAGCGATAAGTAATTGTAAAAAATTCCCCGCCGCTAGATTGACGGGGTAATTAAGACCAATTAAAAGCTATATTTATAACCTAGTGTAATAATATTATCCTCATTATTTACAGCCCCTGAAGTTTTTTTAACATTTGGAGTTAAAATATAGCTGTATTCTAATAAAATACTATGATTTTTAGTTATAGTAAACTCATAACCACCACCGGCTTTATAACTTGGAGTAATGGTTTTTTTATTTGTTATTTTACTTTCTCCAAAAGTAGTATGAGTGAATTTGTAGTTAGCAGCTCCTAATCCTAGCTTAGTATAGAAGATGTTTCTTTTCGTTATTGGTAATTTTCCTATAATATTAACAAACATAGAATTATTAGTATACTCATTTTTCCATGTGGCAGGGGTGGTAGTTTCGTGAAAATTATTATCCATTTCCCATGTGGAATCATCTTCTCTCTTAGTTAAATGTTTTAAGTCTAACCCTATAGCAAAGAAGGGACTGATGTTATAACCTGCCTCTATACCATAATTACTTGAATTGTTTTTACCACTAGAACTGCTGCGTGTAAAACCACCACCACCATTTAACCCAACATAAAATTCTTCAGCTGCAAAAAGATTAATATTAAATATAGATACAAAATATACTATTAAAAAAATTGATGATTTTTTCATCGAAGAACTCCATTTAAATGTTTCGCCCTTTGACTAGTCAAAGGATTCTTTATACTGGAAGTATTGTATAAAGAAAAAACTTAGTTTTTATTTTTATTAAAAAGTTGACAAGTAGAATCTTTATTTGTTATCATAAAATAATAATGATTATTATTTTTAAGTGAGTAAATAATCAAACATGAAAGTTAAAAATTATAGCAGAAAGCGTGAAGCTATTTTAGCGAAAATGCGCTCCACAAGAATCCATCCTACGGCGGAATGGGTTTTTCAAGAATTGAAAGACGATTATCCCGATTTAAGCCTAGCCACGGTTTATAGAAATCTTAACATGTTTAAAGAAGAGGGAGCAATTATTTCCGTTGGCACCATTGGTGGGCAGGAGCGTTTTGATGGTTTTACTCATCCCCATGCGCATTTTGTTTGTAAAGTGTGTAATGAGATAGGAGATATTTCTTTTAAAAATAATCAATTACCTACCATGTATTTAGATGGCATAGAAAATACTCAGGTAGATAATGTGGATTTAACTGTCTATGGTATATGTTCTAATTGTGTAGAAAATCAACAACAAAACAAGGAGTAAATAAATATGAGTTTAATCGGTAAAAAAGTAGAACCATTTGAAAGTGATGCTTTTCAAAAAAACAAAGGATTTATAAGAGTTAATTCCGAAAAAGATTTTGTTGGTAAATGGAGTGTGGTATGTTTTTATCCTGCGGATTTCACTTTTGTATGTCCTACAGAGTTGGAAGATTTACAAAAACAATATGCAACGCTAAAAGCTCTTGGTGCAGAAGTATATTCCGTATCAACAGATACCCATTTCACCCATAAAGCGTGGCACGATAGTTCAGCTGCCATCAGTAGTGTGGAATATGTTATGATTGGCGATCCATCCCATAAAATTTCCCGCATGTT
>JAISPM010000046.1 GCA_031274895.1 Alphaproteobacteria bacterium | reverse complement strand
ATTAGCTCTTCTTCCATATAGCTGGCAAACCCTCTCGTCCACCTACTATCTTCCTTCTTACCTTACTAATTGTCGCCTACACGATTCTTTCGGCTCCTGCGTGCAACTTTTATACTTTAATCCTTTTATTTTTACTTGTCAAATGTTTTTTTATAAATAATTAAATTATTTTTTAAAACATATACCCCACTCGTGCATTCACCGAGAATCCGTTTCTAACACCAATATAATACTTACCGCCCATACCGATATTAAATGAACCAACATTAACACCTGCGCTTTTGCGAGAATACAACTTAACTGCATCTTTATCAAATCCTGCCTCTATTACGCTGGTGCCACCTTTTATTACGGGAGATTCCATTACCATGTTAGAATGCTTTGCATTAGAAGCCGTGCCTCTTGCCTCGCCATTCAATTCTTGCTCGTAAGCATAGCCAAGAAATATGCTTTTATATTTAGAACGCAAGCCTACCACTGCCCTTGAAGACATCATATTGGCAAAATGAATTTCTTCCTTAGTATCTAAAATAACTGTATTACCTTGCTGTAATGTGGCTAAATATTTAACATATTCCGTAAAGCTCCAATTATTTTTATTTTGCACTAAGCCAGCTCCCATGTGTCCGCCATAGTATATGGAAGATATATTATACTTAGCATCGGGTGAGTAGTCGGCGGTATAATTTGTAGCTACATAGCCACCGCGAATTGAAGAATCTAAATACATACTTCCAAAAACTATTTTACCAAGCAGTCCACCTCCTGCGTAGGTATTGTCGCCATTACCTTTGACAACAGATTTATCGAATCTGTTAAAAGTGTTGTGTTTGCCACCTCCACCTTCTATAAATATTCCATACAAACTACTGTTTATTTTGTGTCCTACACCAAGGATTAAAGAAGCACTTTGAGTATTAACATACGAACCACTGTTTAATTTTACGGAATTACCACTAACAGCAGAAAACATGCCAGACCTACCATAAAACAATGCAGAATCTAATGCGTTTATGCCACTATCTGCAATAAGATCTGCTCCTTGGATTAAAACTCCTAAAGAAGATAAATTACCCTCTAACAAAGACTTAGTCGCGGGATTTAAGTAGCCTGCTCCGCCTCCGTTTCCTCCTCCACCGTTGCCACCGCCATTTCCACCACCGCCACCGGTATTAGTATCTTTATTTATCACCGCATATAAATTATTATTGTCTACCAGTATATCCCAATCGTAAAGCATAGTTGCTCCTGCACGCATGGTGCCACCGGCTTGGTCAATCGTTGTAGCATTCATGTTTTCCACCAGCCATATTTTATCGCCCACATTTAGCTGTGTGGAACTATCTTTTAAATATAGTCCAACGGTAGTATTACTCATATTTATTGCCGAATCGCTTGCGCTCAACATGGCATTTCCTGCATTTGCACCTTCTATGGTAAAATTGTAATTATCAAAGCCGGCTGCAGATAAAACTACAATGTTCGTGGATAGGTTTAGAGTATTTCCTGAAATTGTGCCGCTATTTTCAGCATATCCGCCAAATATATTGGCGTTTGATAGGTCAGAACTCCCTGATATGTTGATTGTATTATTTGCGACTGTAGCATTGGGTGCATTAGTAGAGGCATAGCCTCCGTAGATATTACCATTAATCACCACGCCTTCTATGGATACGATATTACCCGAGGCTTCTCCATTACTGCCATTAACATATCCTCCTGCAATATTAGCACCAATAAAGTTTGAATCTTTTATTTCAACAGTGTTATTTATTACTTGGTTGCCTCCGTATCCACCATAAATACCGGTAGAATTAGAAGCAGATGTTAGATTGCTTAAATAAACAGAATTAGAATCTATTACACTATTTGTGTTGGTGGTATGTCCACCATATACTATATTAATCGCCCCTGATTTAATATAGACGTGGTTATCTATTACTGTTGCTATCCCTGTTCCTTCATACTCTCCACCATATATTATACGAATATATGTATTATTAGAAGATTCATTTATATTTATAACATTTCTCTCAACCCTAGAGTCTCCAGAACAACTATTACATTTTCCTGCAAAAAGAACTCCAATGCCTGTTAAATTCGATGCTGTAATATTTATAGTATTACCAATAATATCTTCTGAGGTGTTAGACTGCGCTCCATGAAAAGTAGAATCACTAAATGATAAATTATCTGTATTAAGATTAACAGTATTATTAATAGGTGCAAATTCAAAATTAGGATAACTTCCGCTACCCAAGTTAGCATATACATTCCTTCTGCTAGATATGGAATCTGTAATATCAAGGATATTACCACCTGCTGCCAATGCAGTTGATATAGAGAATAAAAAAGACAGAATTAAATAATATATTTTCACGAAAAGCCTTGCTAATTACTAATTAAACAAACTAACAAATTCTGGGGGGGGGTAATCAAGTATATTTTGAGATACGGCAATTTTATTGCTTGGAATTTCGCTATCTTTTCCTATAAATTCATTATAGAATTATCTTTTTATAAAATTAGGAAAACCTATGTCCATAGCATTTTTAATGATACCCATACTTACGGCTATCTATTTATCTTTTCACATATACCTATCGTTTTTTAGCAGCAAGCTTATAATACCTATTATTTTTGTATTAGTTGTATGTTTGTTTTTTTCTGCTTTTTGGATAAGATTACTCAACGATTTTGTCCCATTTTCAGTGTTCAAAATCATTCAGTTTGCGGTTTTTTTCGCATTAGGTATTGTTGTTTATGCTTTTAGTTTTTATATCATTTCTGATATCCTGCGAATCTTCATAAAAATTAATCCCCATAAGGAAGGAATCATAATATTTGCACTGGCTATAGCGGTTGCCGCCTTAGGATACCTTAACACACGACTTATAAGGGAAAGCAATTATACTATTTACAGCGATAAAATTAAGCAGTCCGTAAAAGTGGTTATGATATCGGATATTCATATCGGCAGCCCAGACATGACCTTAGGGAAATTTAGCCGAATCGTGCAAAAAATTA
>JAISPM010000030.1 GCA_031274895.1 Alphaproteobacteria bacterium | reverse complement strand
ATGTTAGGCTTAAACGTTGTTATATATACAATCGCCTATTTAATGTGGAAAAACGGCTATAGAATCAAAGAGTAATTCATGGATAAAGATGTTCTTTTGCCATTTAGCCTAGATAATACCAATATCAAAGGCAAAATTGTTCGCTTAAATAAAACGAGTGCTAAATTATTGGAACGATTCTCCACAGGAATTTCGGCGGTTGATAAGGTATTTTTAGATTCACTCGTGCTATCACAATTAATTTCCAGCAATTTTAAGTTTGACGGAACCTTTAAGCTGCAAATAAATGGCGATGGTGGTATTATTAAAATGATTCTCTGCGATAATAAGCTCAATGGCAACATGCGGGCGTATATGGGTTTGCATGATGGATACGTGGTTGGTGATAAGCATTCTTTCCAAGAAATTATCGGTAATGGCGTGATGATTTTTCATTTAATTTTGCCAAATTCCGCTAAACCGTATCAAGCAATTGTTGAATTAAGCGGCAATAGCCTTGAGGATTCAGCTTATAATTGGTTTCGCAGTTCTGAGCAAACTAGAACATACATAAAAATATTTTCTAATGCCGAAAAAAAATCTGCCGCAGGGTTGTTTCTGCAAAAAATTCCTAATCAATATGCCACTGAGGAAGAAATTGAGCAGGAAGAAGAAATTTTTAATACATTAAAAATTCTTAGTGATACTCTTAAAGAGGAAGAAATCCTTGAAGATAGTTTAGAGGATGTTCTGTATAAGCTCTACAATGAGTTTGATGTTAGGCTGTTTGAAGAAACTAAGGTTTCTTATAAATGCACCTGCTCTGCTAAAAAAATTAAGGAAGTTGTGGCGGCTATGAGCCTAGAGGAGCAAGAAGAGTTGCGCAAAGATAACAATGTTATTAAAATAACATGTTCTTTCTGTGGTAAGGAATACCAAATATAAATTCCCCTTCTTGAGAAGGGGTGGATGCCGTAGGCGGAAGGGGTAGTGGAATCAACCTAATCCGTCATACCAGCGAAGGCTGGTATCCACTGCCCCGCAGGGGTTAAAATACAAAATATTAAATCTAACATATATTCTTTCTTTATATACTCTACATATAAAGAAAGAACTTGACATGTCAAGTTCAAAAAAGTGAAATTTTTTTGTATAAGGCATTTCAAATCATGAAAAAGATACTTAGTATAGCTATATTAGTTTTAATATTATTCTCCATCACTTTAAAGGCAGATAACACCAATAGACCTGTAGGTTTTGTAGAAGGTAGCGAAGGCGGAACTGCAGGGCTTAGCAAAATCAACCCAAATATTGCTTACGATTTAGCATTTAACACCATTTTAGATGTGCTAGCCCAAAGAAACTATGAAGTAGAAGTAATGAACGAATCCACAGGGTATATTAGAACCGCATGGTATACCAAAAACTTTTCCAATGGCGATATTTATAAAACCCGCTTTTCGCTAAATTTTACCCCCGATAAAAAACAAGTAAGAATAAGAAGCGAAGTTGAGTTTTTTAATAGTAGCACAGGTATGTGGGAAAAAGGTGTAGATGACGATAAAACCAAAACTGTTAAAGGCGATATCATAAACCAAATTAGGTAGCACTCCACCGTCATGCCAGCGTAGGCTGGCATCCACTGCCTAAAAAAACATAGAAGAAAAATTAAAAATAATTAAGTAGGTATTTTTTATGAAAAAAGTATTTATTATAAATATCTTAATTGTAGTGTTATTTATATATGCCCTAAAAGCAGAGGTAAGAGTTGAAGACCCCTATGATGGTTGGCAAAAAGTTGACGGGACTGAGGTTTTATACGATATAGCAAAAAATGGTAATACTATAACTGTTAAATTTATAAACTCTCAACCTGCACCAGTCAGCCTTAAGTTTTACCTTTCATACATGGATTCTAGAGTAAGTGATTACTACACCGTTGAAATTTCTGCTTCTAAAAATCATAGCACTAAAGTCATGTGTTTTGAGAATTATGACGGACGTGTTGATTGGAAATCATGTGAGAAAAGAAAAGGAGATTATCCTTCTTGTGATTCGGTTGGTAATCGAGTAAGTTTGGGTAGTGAAAATATTTATACATGTGAAGAAATAAAAGCAGATAATTGTATTATCTCTAAAGGCACAAATTTTTTCGTTACAAAAAGAGATTATGGTTCATTTGCTTCTTATACATATAAGATTGACGAGTGCGAAAATTTATATACATATGGTAAACAAACTGTGAAAGCTATAATATATCCAGAACTTGTGCCTGAAGGAAAAGAAGATTATATTTTTTTAGGTTTTGGGGAAGCTGATGTTTTAATTCCAACTACTCCTATAGCTAAAAAATCTGCTGATGAGAATAATAGACCAGCAGGTTTTGCTGAAGGCACTGAAAGTGGAACATCAGGACTTACAAGAATTAATCCTAATATTTCTGTAGATGTGGCTTTTAGAACAATTTTAGATGTTCTGGCTTTAAAAGACTATGAAATAGAAATGATAAACGAGAATACTGGCTATATAAGAACTGCATGGTATACCAAAAACTATCCAAATGGTGATATTTATAGAACTCGCTTTACCATTAATTTTACATCGGATAATAGAAGTATAAGAATGAAAAGTGAGGTTGAATTTTATGATAGTAGCACAGACACTTGGGAAAAAGGCGTAGATGACGATAAAACCAAGACAGTTAAAAACGATATAACCAATCAAATTAAGTAAAAACCTTCATGAAAAAAATATTTTTTATTACAATTTTAGCAATTTTTAGTTTTAGTTTAAATGCAGCAGAATATAGGTCTAACCAAACTTACAGTAGAACTCCTGCGGTGCAACAGTATTCATCAACACCAGCTAATCAAGATGCCAAGCTGTATTACAACCACAATATTAATAAAAATTCCATAATTATTGGCGGAGGTATGGCAAATAATACAGTTAAGCTAAATAATGAAAAAGTAGATGGATTAGAATCCATCTATAATATTAATTTGGCATATTTAAGAAAAATAAGCGATTCTAGTTTTTCTTTAGGGCTAGATTTCAACACTTTTTTAAATAATAATAATACTACTACAGCTACCTATAATGCTTATACCATGCTACTTTTAGCCGATTATGAGTTTTTCAGAAGCAAATATTTTGGCTTAGCCTTGCAACTTGGTGGCGGAGCTGCATTACAAAACTTAGATTATAAAACAGATTATTTTAGTGTAAACTCCTCAACCATTACACCATCTGCCAAGATTGGATTAGTAGGAAATATTTACATTAGTGAATCTTTCGCCTTAGGCTTAGGTGTTCATTATATTTATATGAATGAGACAAAAATAGATATGGAAAATAATAAAACTATTACTATGGCAAACACCTGCATAACTCTTAATGCTAGCTTGAAGTTTATGTTTTAAATAATCACTACCCCGTCAGCTATCGCTGCCACCCCTTCTAAAAGAAGGGGAATTTTTTTTGGAATTTAAATAAAAACATCCCCATATTCCTCTAATAATATCTCTTTTATCTCCTCCGGCGATTTATTTTCCAATTCAGCTAAAAGTGTGGCGGCTAAATATTTGTGCCGTTTTCTTGAAAAGCCATTTTGCAGGAGGAGTTTAATATCTTCATCTTCCAGTAGAAAATCAACCTGTATTGATGGCAAGCCCATAGCAAGAACTATATTATGAACCCGTTCAGAAACCGTTATAATATGGTCAAAAGAAATATTTTTGATACTCTCTAACTCCTGAATATTGTAATATCCTATGAAATCAACCTCAACTAAATCCGCTAAAGATTCCACAAAGAACGAGATATGCTCGTGAAAGGTATTACTCACAATAATTATTTTCTTTTTGTTAAAGGCTGATATTTCATTTTTACTTAGCCATTTTTTAACAATAAGCGTCGCCGTGGTGTAATGTCCTTCTGTAAATTTAATACCATACGCAGTTTCTATCTCGCCCATTTCTCCTGCCACAACATTAAATAATTCTGAGAATTTTTCTTTAGTGTGGATGCTGATTTTATCTTCATAACTAAGCCCAAGGTATATGCCGAACAAACTTCTATACATAAAGTGATACACTTCTAAAGCGGCAGATTTTTTCGTATAAAACTCTATATTTAACTGTTTTCCAATATTTTCCATGAAACGCAGACATACTTTCATCAAGTCCTTATTTTCAGAAAAATCCAGTGGTTTTTGAAAGTCCAGCGAAGCAAGAACACTATTAAAGGCAATATTTTCATTTATATCGGGATAAAAATCAAAATTGAGTGGTTGAATCGGCATATCGCTAATGTCTTCTTCCAGTATTGCTTTTTTTCTGATATTTATGCAAGCCATATAAAGCAACAGAATTTTCTTAGAGTTATAGGTAAGTTTATTATCAATTTTAGTGCCAAAATCAATAATTTGCTTTTGGCAAACATCTTTAATCTCGTTATAGTGCTGAAAAAACTCATCAACCATCAAACTTTCAATAGGATTATTGGCTCTTCTGCGTTCAATGACAAATTGTGAATTTAACTCCGTTAGTTTCAGCAATATTTCTAACACCCGCAGGCGATACCTTAACTCATTGCCAACTATTTCAACTCCTTTTCTATGATGTATCTCTAAGCTAAGTTCTTTGGGCTTAATAAGAGTGCGTAAGAATTTTAAATCTTTCATTCTTGTCGTTAAGGAGAAACATAACTTGTTATACTCAAGGGATGCATTAACAATATTGTTGAAAAATGACTTTATTAAAATAAAATTGATTCGTTCAATTGCGGTAGAGGCATATTGATTAAGCGGAATATTGTTAATGAAAGTAGTGTATACATTATAATCCATGGATAAATAGATATACCCATTTTTGATTGTAATTTTATTTTCAGTTGGCAAATGCAAATTCAAATGCTCTATTTCCCTGCGAATGGTCGCAGGATTCATCATAAATTTTTTTGCCGTTTCCGCAATACTGCATTTACTGTTTTTATGGAGATATTTTAAAAGGCTTAAATATGCTTTACTTAATGCCATAATTTAATTAAGCATACTTTTTATTTGGTTATAAATCGCTTTAGCATCCATCATTCCATAATCTTTCATATTAATTTTAGCTAACTTACCGCTGCCGCCCATTTGTATCATCATTTTACGCAGTGAATCTTCAAGATAGCCGATTTGCGGACCTAACAACACCACATCCCATTGATTTAACACCTCTTTCCCTGCCTGTTCGTTCAGGGCTTTTATCTCCATTTCATCGCCCACTGCTATGCTTTCTTTTTTAACTCTTTCTGCTAACAAGCTGGTAGACATACCGGCATTACACATAAATAAAACTTTTTTCATAATTATTATCCTTATAACTTCTCGCCATTGCTTTTAATAACTTCTTTATACCAAGCGAATGAATCTTTCTTGTATCTCGCTAGTGTGCCTTTACCTTCGTTATCTTTATCTACATAAATAAAGCCATAGCGTTTTTTCATTTCGCCTGTCCCTGCCGATACTAAATCGATAAAGCCCCATGGTGTGTAGCCGATTACATCAACGCCGTCATACTCCACCGCATCTTTCATAGCTTGGATGTGTTCCCGCAAATAGGCAATACGATAATCATCGTGAACGGTTTTTTGAGCCTCATCAAACTCATCAATCGCCCCAAAACCATTTTCAACAATAAATAATGGTAAATTATAGCGTTCATAAAACCAATTAAGCGAATAGCGCAAGCCTAGCGGGTCAATTTGCCAACCCCAATCGCTGGCTTTGACATAATCATTTTTTATAAGGTCAGCTTTTTCATTATAATCATAAGTGGGAGCTTTGCCCTTATCGGCTATGCAGAAGCTCATATAATAGCTAAAACCTATGTAATCCACACAGCCCTTCTTGAGGAGTTCTATATCTTCCGCTGTTATATCTATATCAATATTTTTGCGCTTTAAATAGCTAAGAATATAGCTGGGGTAAAAACCACGAACATGGACATCACTAAAATAATAACGCCGTTGCATGGCCACCTGTGCTGCCATAATATCTTCAGGTTTGCAAGTTTTAGGATAGATAGGACACATGGCTATCATGCTGCCTATTTTGAAATCCTTATTAATGGCACGCCCGATGGCTACCGCCTTAGCACTCGCCACAAGTTCATAATGAGCGGCACGATACATTATTGCCTCTTTATTTTCCCCTTCCTTGTAAAATATGCCGGAATTAGTGAATGGCGCAAAAGGTTCGTCATAATTAGCTTGGTTATTGATTTCGTTAAAGGTCATCCAATATCGGACTTTATTTTTATATCGTTTAAAGCAAGTTTCGGCAAAACGCACAAAAAAATCAATGCACTTGCGATTTCTAAAACCACCATATTGGGTTACCAAGTGGTAAGGCATTTCAAAATGCGATAGCGTAATAACCGGTTCAATATTGTGTTTTAACAGCTCATCAAACAAATTATCATAAAATTTTAGTCCCTCTTCGTTAGGAGTTTCCTCATCACCATTGGGAAAAATACGCGTCCATGCAATTGAGGTTCTAAATACTTTCAGACCCAACTCGGCAAAAAGTTTTATATCTTCCTTATATTTACCGTGAAAATCTATCGCCTCATGGTTAGGATAATACTCACCTTCTAATAGCCCTGCAGTTATACGGCGCATAGCCTTGCTACTGCCTACCGTCATAACATCGGCTACGGAAATTCCTTTGCCTTCCTTACCAAAACCACCCTCTAATTGATGGGCGGCTACGGCTCCGCCCCATAAAAAATCTTTCCTCAGCATGTTATTTACTCCTTGTTTATAATATCTTCGTCATGCCGATGAAAATCGGCATCCATTTGCAGAATATTGCACCTGCAAATTTGTGTTTTATATCATCCCCCTATGGATACCGACCTTCGTCGGTATGACGGAAGGGGTATTTTATTACTCCTTACTTGTTTGTTCAGTTGCGTAAGCCATACTATCCATTTTGCGTATAAAAGGATAATACATAAAGAAACTCATCGCTAACACAACAGCTTGTAAAATTGCCGCCTGCCATCCACCTACCAGATAGCCTGATATAATAGGTGGAGTTGTCCAAGGCACTAAAACACCTGAAAAAAGCGGAACTAAGCCGGTTTTAAGGGCAAAATAGGTAATACTACCGCTAATCATAGGAGTTAAAAAGAATGGAATCGCCATAAAAGGATTCATAACAATCGGTGTCGCAAACAGGATAGGTTCGTTAATATTAAAAAATGCGGGACCAACGGAGAGCTTACCTAAGGTTTTATATTCTTGCGCGCGCGCAAAGGCTACCATAAATATAGCCACACCAATTGTCATACCTGCCCCCGTTACCGTCATAAATTGGTCTAAAAATTGCTGAGTTACAATACGTCCGCCGTTAGCGATGGTAAGCGGTAATCCGCTATCAATAATGGACTGATTAATAAGGGCATTAGCAATAAGCACGGGAGATAACACGCCACTAACAATAGAAGAGCCATGAATCCCAAAAAACCACAAAAATGGAATAAGAAATCCCATAAGCAATACACCGCCAAAGCTATCTGTCATATTTTGTAATGGTATTTGAATTGCGATATAAACCAAATCAAAAACTGATGATTGTTCTACTTTAAAGGCAATCGCATAAATAAGAGTATAAAAGGAAATAAGAACTGTTGCCGGAATAAGTGCAGTAAAACTACTGGCTACTGCAGGCGGCACACTTTCGGGCAACTTAATACGAATATCTTTCTTTAAAAACCATGAATACACTGCCCCTGTTATAAGCCCTACTATAATAGCCAGCACCATG
>JAISPM010000010.1 GCA_031274895.1 Alphaproteobacteria bacterium | reverse complement strand
AACATTTGCGGTGGAATTAATTACGCCGATAGCAATGGAAGAAGGCTTAAGATTTGCAGTAAGAGAAGGTGGCAGAACTGTTGGTTCTGGTGTTATCTCGGTTATTTTGGATAAGTAAGAGCGGAGCTAAAATGGAAAACGAAAACATTAGAATTAAATTGTTAGCTTTTGACCACAATTTACTTGATGATTCTGTAAAAGAAATCGTAAATGCAGCTAAAAGAACAGGAGCCAACGTTGTTGGTCCGGTTCCTTTACCTACAAAAATCAGTAGATTTACTGTATTGCGGTCTCCTCATATTGATAAAAAATCAAGAGAGCAATTTGAAATGAGAAGACATAAACGATTACTGGATATTAAAAATCCAACCCCGCAAACCGTTGAAGCCCTAATGAAGTTAGAGTTATCAGCTGGTGTTGATGTGGAAATTAAACTTTAGGAGTAAATGATGAGAACGGGTTTAATTACAAAAAAGATTGGTATGTCTAGAATCTATGATGAAAGCGGAACTTTTATTCCTGTAACTATCTTAGAGGTTAGTGATTGCGTAGTGTTGTCGCATAAAACTCAAGATAAAGATGGATATAATGCCTTACAATTAGGATTAGGTAAAGCCAAAGTAAAAAATACTTCTAAGCCTATGCTTGGGGTATTTAAAAAAGCTGGCGTTGCGCCAACCAGAAAAATTGCCGAATTCAGAATTGATGAAAGTAATTTTGTGGATGTGGGTTCAGAATTATCTGCTGCACATTTTATTGCGAATCAGTTTGTGGATGTAAGCGGAGTGAGCATTGGTAAAGGATTCGCCGGGGTTATTAAAAGACATAACTTTAGAAGTTTAAGAGCTACCCATGGTGTGTCATTAACGCATCGTTCGCATGGTTCCACAGGGAATCGTCAAGATCCGGGTAAAGTTTTTAAAGGCAAAAAAATGGCAGGACATTTGGGTAATAAAAATGTTACTACTCAAAATTTAAAAGTTGTGGCTATTGATGAAACCAATAATTTAATTTTGGTTAAAGGTGCGGTGCCGGGACACAAAGGTTCTTTTTTAAAAGTTAGTGATGCGGTTAAAAAAGCATTACCGAAAGAGGCTCCTTTTCCAGCAGGTTTGAAGACTGTTGCACAGGTAAGTGCAGAATAAAATAAAATAAGGTATTTACAAATGAAGATAGATGTTATAAATTTATCCAATGCTAAGGTTAAAGAAATAGAACTAGATGATTCTGTTTTTGGTGGCGATGTTAGAAAAGATATTATAGCGAGAGTTGTTAAATGGCAATTGGCTAAAAGACGCTCAGGTAACCATCAAGCTAAAACTAGGGCAGAGGTAAAACATACCACCAGAAAACCTTTTAAACAAAAAGGAACTGGGCGTGCGCGTCAAGGTATGACCAGTGTTCCTAATATGCGTGGCGGTGGTGTGGCTTTTGGTCCTGTTACACGCGACCATTCCCATAAACTTCCTAAAAAAGTTAGGGTAATGGGCTTGAAATCAGCAATTTCTTCAAAATTAAAAGAAGGAAAATTGTTTATTATTGAGAATCTTAATTTAGATAGCAATAAAACCGCTGATTTAAATAAAGTATTAGCTAAATTGGGTTTGAAATCTACTTTGTTTGTGGATGCAGTTGTTGTGAATGATAATTTCAAAATGGCATCAAGCAACCTTATTGGGATTAATGTGCTTCCTAATATCGGCTTAAATGTGTATGATATATTAAAACATGATACTTTGGTATTAACAGAAGAAAGTGTAAAAGGATTAGTGGAGCGTTTGGCAGGAAATTAAGCCATAAACGGAAAGTAAAAAATGGAAACTAAGAATATGGAAACTAGAAATCAAGAAAGACTTTATGAAGTAATTCGTAATCCAATTATTACGGAAAAAACTACGAATCTCTCTGCTGAAAATAAAGTTGTTTTTGCGGTAGCTCCTACTGCCAATAAACAAGAAATTAAAGCTGCTGTTGAGTTTTTGTTTAAAGTAAAAGTAGAAGCGGTTAATACCATAAATCAAAACGGTAAGTTGAAGGTTTTTAAAGGTAAAATCGGTAAAAGAAAAAATATTAGAAAAGCTATTGTGACTTTGGCAAAAGGTCAAAATATTGATTTAGCTTCAGGAGTTTAAAAATGGCATTAAAGCATTATAATCCTACCACCCCCGGTCAAAGAGGGTTAGTTCTTGTTGAAAGAAAAGATATTTGGAAAGGTAAACCGGAAAAATCTTTAACAGTTGGTTTAAAAAAATCCGGTGGTCGTAATAATCACGGAAGAATCACAGTTAGACATATCGGTGGTGGACATAAACAAAAATATCGCTTAATCGATTTCAGAAGAAATAAGTTCGATGCTACTGCTACCGTAGAAAGAATTGAATACGATCCGAATCGCACAGCTTTTATTGCTTTAGTAAACTATGAAGATGGTGAAAAATCATATATTTTAGCTCCAAACGGCTTGTCTGCAGGCGATAAAGTGGTAAGTTCAGCTAATGCAGATATTAAAGTTGGAAATACAATTCCATTAATTAATATCCCTGTGGGAACCATTGTTCATAATGTGGAAATGAAGCCCGGTAAAGGTGGACAGTTGGCGCGCTCGGCTGGAGCTTATGTGCAAATTATCGGTAAAGATAGAGATTATGTGCAATTAAGATTAAATTCCGGGGAAATTAGATTAATTAATTCCGGTTGCTTAGCAACCATCGGTGCGGTGGCAAATTCAGATCATCGTAATATTAATTACGGTAAAGCCGGCAGAAAAAGATGGTTAGGTGTTAGACCAACCGTGCGTGGAACTGCCATGAACCCTGTAGACCATCCTCATGGTGGTGGACAAGGTAAAACTTCCGGTGGTCGTCATCCGGTTACTCCTTGGGGTAAGCCAACTAAAGGTAAGAAAACTCGTTCAAATAAGCGGACAAATCAATTTATTGTTCGCCGTCGCGGAAAATAATTGAGATAAATAAAGGAAATAGGAAAAAAATATGGCTCGTTCGCTAAAAAAAGGTCCTTTTGTTGATGGTTATATGCTATCCAAAGCTAAAAAAGCTCATGCAACAAAAAAGAATGATGTAGTTAAAATCTGGTCAAGAAGATCAACAATAATCCCGGCTTTTGTGGGTCTTACTTTCGGTGTTTATAACGGTAAAAAATTCATACCTGTTTATGTAACTGAAGATATGGTTGGACAAAAATTCGGTGAATACTCACCAACTCGCACTTATCATGGTCATGGTGCCGATAAAAAAGCTAAAAGAAACTAAAGAGAGTAGTAGAAAATATGAGAGAAGCTAAAGCTATTTTAAGGAATGTAAGGGTTAGTCCTTTCAAGATAAACTTGGTTGCTGAAAGCATTAGAGGGTTAAATGTGCAAGATGCGCTAAATGAATTAACTTTCTCTAACAAAGCCATTGCCCTTGATGTTAAAAAAACTTTAATGTCAGCAATTGCTAATGCCCAAAATAATCACGGTATGGATGTGGATCGTTTATATGTTAAAACTGCCTCGGTGGGTAAAGCTATAGTGATGAAAAGATTCCATGCGAGAGCTAAAGGACGTGGAGTAAGAATCCTAAAACCTTTCAGTCATTTGTTTATAACCGTATCCGAAAAAGGAGATAATTAATAATGGGACAAAAAGTTAATCCAATTGGCTTAAGATTAAATATTAACCGCACTTGGGAATCCAATTGGTATGCTAATAAGAATTTTGGTAAATTCTTGCATGAAGATTTAAAAATTAAATCTCATATTGCTAAAAAAGTGAAAGAAGCAGGGCTATCAAAAGTTCTTATTGAAAGAAGTTCTTCTAAAAAAATGGTTATAAATATCCATGTGGCAAGACCGGGAATTATTGTTAATAAGAAAAAAAATGAAGTTGAAGCGATTCGTCGTGAACTTGCAACTTTCATAGATTCTGATATTAGATTAAATATCATTGAAGTTCGTAAACCTGAAATTGATGCACAATTAGTAGCATCAAATGTGGCAACTCAGTTAGAAAAAAGGATTTCTTTCCGTAGAGCCATGAAAAAAGCCGTGCAGAATGCTTTGAAATCCGGTGCTTCTGGTATTAGAATTAATTGCAGTGGTCGTTTAGGTGGTGCTGAGATTGCCAGAATGGAATGGTATAGAGAAGGTCGTGTGCCTTTGCATACTTTAAGAGCCGATATTGACTACGGTGAAGCAACAGGCTTTACAACTTACGGAGCTTGTGGTATAAAAGTATGGATATTCAAAGGTGAAGTTTTAAATAAAGATTATTTGTTTGATAAATCTAACAATAGTCGTAAACAAAGTTTGTAATTGATTGAGGTATTGATAAATGTTAAGTCCAGCTAGAACGAAGTTCCGCAAGGCGCATAAAGGTAGAATTCACGGTGTTGCATCTAACGGCTTTTCTCTTAATTTTGGGGAATATGGCTTGAAAGCCTTAGATCCTGAAAGAGTAACCGCCAGACAAATTGAAGCAGCAAGAAGAGCTATCACCAGACACATGAAAAGAGCGGGAAGAGTTTGGATTAGAGTTTTCCCTGATGTTCCTGTTTCTAAAAAACCGGCTGAGGTTCGTCAAGGTAAAGGTAAAGGTTCTGTAGAATTTTGGGCTTGCCGTGTAAAACCCGGAAAAATTTTATTTGAAATTGATGGTGTGCCTGAAGATATTGCAAGACGTGCATTTGAACTAGGAGCTGCTAAACTACCTATTTCTACAAAATTTATTAAAAGATTTTCTGAATAAGGAGTAGTATTATGAAAGTTCAAGAAATAAGAAATAAAACCGAATCTGAATTAAAACAAGATTTGTTGAAATCTCGTAAAGAATTATTCAATATTAGATTTCAAAAAGCTAATGGCAACTTGGAAAATGTATCTCGTATTTCTGTTGTTAAAAAAGATTTAGCTAGAATTAAAACCGTGCTAACTGAAAAAGCAAGAAAAATAAGATAATAAGGAGATAATTTTAATGCCAAGAAGAATATTGGAAGGCGTTGTTGTTAGTGATAAAATGGATAAAACCGTAGTGGTAAGAGTTGAGCGTTATGTGCAACATCCTATCTACAAAAAATTTATGAAAAGATCTAAAAAATTTATGGCTCACGATGAAGCAAATACTTTTAAAGAAGGTGATACTGTTCGGATTCTTGAATCAAAACCATTATCTAAGAATAAGAAATGGGAAGTTATAACGAATAATTAGGTGAAAAAAAATGATACAACAAGAAAGCAGACTGGAAGTAGCCGATAATTCGGGTGCGAAAGAAGTTCAGTGTATTAAAGTTTTGGGTGGTTCTAAAAAAAGAACAGCTACCGTTGGTGATACTATTGTAGTGAGCGTTAAAGAAGCTATACCTCAAGGTAAAGTTAAGAAAGGTGATGTGTTAAAGGCGGTTATTGTTAGAACTACTTTTGATGTGCAGAGAGCCGATGGTTCTACCATTAGATTCGATAAAAATGCGGCTGTTTTGGTAAACAATCAGGGCGATCCAATCGGCACAAGGATTTTTGGTCCTGTGACTCGTGAATTAAGAGCCAAAAAATTTATGAAAATAATTTCTTTAGCCCCAGAGGTTCTATAATGATTATTAAATCTAAAATAAAAAAAGGCGATAATATCATTGTTATTGCAGGTAAAGATAAAAATAAAACCGGTGAAGTTTTAAAAGTTTATCCAAAAGACTTGAAAGTTTTAGTTCAAGGTGTTAATATTGTAAAGAAACATCAAAAACCAACCGCTAATAACGCAGGCGGAATTGTGGAAAAAGAATTGCCTATTCACGTTTCTAATGTGGCTTTTTTAGATCCTAAGCAATCTAAACCTACGAAAGTGGGCTATAAAATTGAAGACGGAAAAAAAGTTAGATATGCCAAACTTTCCGGCACAGTTCTTGATGCTTAACAATTAAAGGTAATATAGAAGGAAAAAAATGACTCGTTTATTGCAACATTATAAAGACATAGTTATGCCAAATCTGGTTAAAAAGTTTGGTTATACTAACCCTATGCAAATACCAAAGTTAGAAAAAATCACAATTAATATCGGTGTTGGTGAAGCCGCGCTTGATAAGAAAAAAATTGAAGCTCCGTATGCGGAATTGACTTTAATTGCCGGACAAAAACCTGTTATTTGTTTATCGAAACAGGCAATTGCAGGATTTAAACTAAGAGAAAATATGCCAATCGGCACAAAAGTAACTCTTAGAAAATCAAGAATGTATGAATTTTTAGATAGATTTGTAAATGTGGCTTTACCAAGAGTAAGAGACTTTAGAGGTCTTACCAATAAAGGTTTTGATGGTAATGGTAATTATTCCATGGGCTTAAAAGAACAGTTAATATTTCCTGAGGTAGACTATAACAAAGTTGATAAAGTTAGAGGTATGAATATTACCTTCTGCACCACAGCAAAAACTGATGATGAGGCACAATTCTTATTAAAAGAGTTCTCCATGCCTTTTAATAAAATGAATTAATTGGAAAGAATAGGTTAAAATATATGTCTAAAACAAGCACTATATATCGTAATAAAAAAAGAGAAAAACTTATAAATAAATTTATGGATCGTCGTAATGCTTTGAAAGCTATAACGAAGGATGCTAAAGCCAGTTTAGAAGATAAATTTCAAGCACGTTTAGATTTAGCTAAATTGCCAAGAAACTCTTCTCCTGATAGATACCGCATACGTTGCGAGCTAACAGGTCGTGGCAGAGGAAATTATAGAAAATTTATGCTTTGCAGACACAAATTCCGTGAACTTGCTTCCAAAGGGCAAATTCCGGGTGTAATCAAAGCTAGTTGGTAGGAGATAAAAATGGATATTATCGGTGATATGTTAAGCAGAATTCGTAACGGATTCTTAGCAAAAAAATCAGAAGTGGATGTAATATATTCTAAAGAAAATTTAGGAATCTTGAATGTTCTTAAAAATGAAGGTTATATTGGCGACTTTAATGAAATTGAATTAAGAAAAGGCATTAAAGTAATTAATGTTAAATTGAAATATTACAAAGATGAATCTGTAATTAAAGAACTTAAAAGAGTTTCTAAACCCAGCAGAAGAATCTATAAATCAGTTGCGGATATGCCGCTTATTTATAATGGTTTAGGATTGTCTGTGGTGTCTACATCACAAGGAATTCTATCCAGCCATGAAGCTAAAGATAGAAATGTTGGTGGCGAAATTATTTGTTCGGTTTTTTAATTATACTTAAGGGAATATTATAATGTCAAGAATTGGTAAGTATCCTGTGGTATTGAAAGATGGTGTTTCGGTATCTTTAGGTGAAAGTAAAATAAATGTAAAAGGTAAAAAAGGCGAATCCTCTTTGAATTTTTCTAATCATGTAAATGTGAAATTAGAAGATAATAAAGTTGTTGTGTCTCCTGCGAATGATACATTGGAAGCTAGAAAGCTATGGGGAACCACTAAGGCTTTAATCAATAATATGGTTATTGGGGTATCTGAAGGTTTTAAAGTGAACTTAGAAATTAGAGGTGTGGGTTATCGTGCTTCTGTGCAAGGTAAAAATCTTGTATTACAATTAGGTTTTTCCCATGATGTAATTTTTCCGATTCCTGCCGGAGTTAATATTCTTTGTCCTGACCAAACTCATATTACTGTGGAAGGCACTGATAAACAAGCGGTTGGTCAAGTTGCTGCAAAAATCAGAGAATTTAAAAAACCTGAGCCGTATAAAGGTAAAGGCATTAGATATGAAAATGAAAGAGTAATTGAAAAATCAGGTAAAAAATAGATGTTAAGAAAAATTAAAGACAAGGCTACTTTAGTTAAATTAAGACGGAAAGAAAGAGTTCGTTATAAATTAAAAAAGCTAAATAAAGATAAACCAAGATTAAGTATTTTTATATCGAATCTTCATATCTATGCTCAGGTTATAGATGATGTTAAAAGCATAACAGTAGCATCGGCTTCTACCATTGATAAGGAATTAAAGAAATCTCTTAAAAAAACTTCTAATAAAGAAGCGGCTGAGGTTGTCGGTAAAGCAGTAGCGGAAAGATTGCTGTCTAAAGGTATCAGTGAAGTGGTATTTGATAGAGGAAGTCATATTTTCCATGGTAGAGTAAAAAGTCTCGCCGATAAAGCAAGAGAAACCGGATTGAAATTTTAAGGAGCATTATATAATATGTTAGCAACAGAAAAAACTACACGTAGAAAAAAAAGAGAACCTAGAGACAAGGTAGAATTAATTGAAAAATTAGTTCATGTTAATAGGGTAGCTAAGGTTGTTAAAGGTGGACGTCGATTTGCTTTTGCAGCACTTGTAGTTGTTGGTGATGGTAAAGGTAAAATTGGTTTTGGTTCTGCTAAAGCTAGGGAAGTTCCTGATGCGGTGGTAAAAGCTACAGCTGCGGCTAAAAATAATATGGTTCATATTCCTATGAAAGAAGGCAGAACTTTGCATCATGATATTGTGGCAAAATTTGGTGCCGGTAAAGTAATTATTAAAAGAGCAAAACCGGGAACCGGTGTTATTGCCGGTGGTGCGATGCGTTCAGTATTTGAAGCTATGGGCATTCAAGACGTGGTGGCGAAATCTATCGGTAGCACGAATCCTCATAACTTAATAAGAGCCACCATGGTAGGATTGCAATCTATTAGCTCACCGAAGTTTGTGGCTAATAAAAGAAATAAAAAAGTTTCAGAGGTTCTTAATTCAAAACTGAATGAAGGTGAAGCTACAGAATCCGTTGAAACTGTATAAAATATTAATAGGTAATTAAAATGGCTAAGCAAGCGAAAAAATCTTCTAATACGCTAAAAATTCAGCAAATCAGAAGTGCAATTACAAGACCACAAGACCAAACTGCAACTTTAATTGGGTTAGGTTTGAATAAAATAAATAAAGTAAGAGAACTTGAAGATACTCCTGCTGTTAGAGGCATGGTTCGTAAAGTTTCGCATTTAGTGAAAGTTATAGAAAATTAATAATTAGGGTATTATTATGAAGTTAAATGAAGTTAGAGATAACAAAGGGGCTACGCACTCTAAGAAAATAGTTGGTAGAGGTATTGGTTCGGGTTTAGGTAAAACTTCCGGTAAAGGTCATAAAGGACAAAAAGCCAGAGGCACCGGAAAAGTTAGATTAGGTTTTGAAGGCGGTCAAAATCCTATTTATAGAAGAATGCCAAAAAGAGGCTTTAATAATATTTTTGCTAAAGAATATTTTATACTAAATTTAGTAGATATTGCTAAACTCATTGAGAGTGGCAAAATTGATAAATCATCAGTAATTTCTTATGAAAGCCTTAAGGAAAAATCTATTATTAAAGGCTCATACGATGGCTTGAAAATTTTAGGAAAAGGTGAAGTTTTACTTCCTTTAAGTGTGAAAGTTTCTGCTATCACCAAAACTGCCGAAGAGGGCATTAAAGCCAAAGGTGGACAAGTAGAAGTGATTGTTGAGAAAAAATTTATCAGCAAAAAGAAAGCAGATAAATAGTAAATTAATGAAGTAGCTTATCTCTTTTGAGGTAAGCTGTATGGGATATAAATAGCAGATTAATATGGCGAAAAAATCAAATACATCCTCTGAAGGATTGTGGTCTAAAGCTAGCACACTTAGAAACAGAATACTTTTTACTTTAGGTATTTTGGTTGTATATCGTTTAGGTTCATATATTCCTGTTCCGGGAGTGAATCCTTTAATTATTAAAGACTTTATGAGTGGTTCCTCACAAGGGCTTTTGGGAATGTTTGATTTATTCTCCGGTGGATCTTTAGGCAGAATGACTATTTTTGCTTTAAATATTATTCCTTATATTACGGCATCAATTATGATGCAACTTTTTGTTGTGGTATCACCAACTTTAGCTGAGCTAAAAAAAGAGGGTGAAAGCGGCAGAAGACAAATTAACCAATATACCAGATACTTAACCTTAGTAGTATGTTTCATTCAAGCCATATCCATGGCTTTTGGGCTAGAAACTTTACAGTCTGGAAGTTTAAGAGCAGTGGATGATCCGGGTTGGATGTTCCGCTTAATGACAGCCACCACTTTAACTAGTGGCACATTCTTTGTGTTGTGGATGGGTGAAAAAATTACTGAACGCGGTATTGGTAACGGGGTTTCTTTAATAATTTTTGCAGGTATTGTTTCCAACTTACCTTTTGCCATGGCAACAGTGTTTTCTTTGGGAGAAAAAGGTGCGCTATCGGTTATAGAAATTATTGGCATTATCGTGATGATTGTGGTAATTATCTACGGTGTGGTTTATGTGGAAACTGCACAGCGACGTGTGCTGGTAAAGTATCCTAAAAGACAAATGGGTAATAATAAAATCTCTGCAGGCGATACTTCTTACTTGCCGCTTAAAATTAATAATGCCGGGGTAATTCCGCCGATTTTTGCAAGCTCGCTTTTATTGGTGCCTTCTACGCTTTTAGGATTTTTTAGCAGTAGTTATTCGTGGTTATCGGAAATTGCGATTTTCTTTAGTCGTGGTGGAGTTTTATATTTAGCTCTTTATGCATTATTAATTATTTTGTTTGCCTTTTTCTATGTTTCTGTAGTGTTTAATCCTAAGGAAACCTCGGATAATTTAAAAAATAGCGGCGGCGTAATTTTAGGAATCAGACCGGGGCAAGATACAACCAATTATTTAACCTTTATTCTAAATAGACTTACCGTAATTGGTGCTGCTTATTTAGTATTGGTTTGTTTACTGCCTGAGTTTTTAATTTCAAAACTATCCATACCTTTTTACTTCGGTGGAACCAGTTTATTGATTGTGGTAAGTGTTACCATTGATACTATTACGCAAGTGCAATCGCATTTGATGTCTTACCAATATCAAAGCGTTTTGAAAAAATCAAAAATTATGGGAAGATAGATGCAAAAAGTTGTTATTTTAATTGGCGCACCGGGAAGCGGTAAAGGAACACAATCAAAATTTATAAAAGAACATTTTGGTTTGGCTCATATATCCACCGGTGATATGCTAAGGGAAGAAATAACAGCAGGAACACCACTTGGATTACAAGTTAAAGACTTAATTGAGGGTGGCAAACTTGTGGATGATAAAACCATGGGTGCTTTGATAGAATCAAGAATCTCTAAGGATGATTGTAAAAATGGCTTCATTTTAGATGGCTTCCCGAGAACTCTTGAACAAGCTAACATGTTAGATGAAATATTTAAAAAACATGCTATTACAAATGCTAAGGTTATAGAATTACGTGTTGATGAAGATCTTTTAATTAAAAGAATCACAGGGCGTTTTACTTGCTCTAAATGTGGCACTATCTATAATAAATTCTTCAAAAAAACTAAAATTGAAGGGGTTTGTGATGTATGTGGTTCTAAAGATTTTACGATTAGGGCAGATGATAATGAAGAAACCATCAAAAAAAGATTGGATGTTTATAACACTCAATCGCGTCCAATTTTAGATTTTTATGACAAAAAAGGCGTTAAATTTACCATTGATGGTAGCGTAGATTTTGAGGAATCTAAAAAAGATATAGTAAGTATTATTGAAAAATAATACTTACTAAAAACAAAATATTAAAGTAATTAAAAGTAAGAGTTGACATCATCACTTTTATTGTTTATTATTTTATGTTTATTGTGTAATGTATTATTAACTAATTAGGATAATGGGAGACATAATTTGGCTCGTATAGCAGGTGTAAATATTCCAACTACAAAAAAAATAGGCATTTCTTTGACCTATATTTATGGTATCGGTAGAAAAACAGCATTAGATATTTGTGCAAAAGCAGGTGTATCGCCTGATGCCAGAGTTCATGCTTTAAATGAGGAAGAAATTTCAAAACTCAGGGAAACCATCGATAGTAATTATGATGTTGAGGGTGATTTAAAAAGAACTGTCTACATGAACATTAAAAGATTAATGGATTTAGGTTGCTACAGAGGGTTGCGCCACAGAAGAAATCTTCCTGTTCGTGGACAAAGAACTCATACCAATGCCAGAACCAGAAAAGGTCCGGCTAAAGCTATTGCGGGTAAAAAATAGTTTAGGCAAAAAATAGGTTATAAGTAGAAAATTTAGGAATTATTATGGCTAAATCAGCAGATAAGCAAAAAGTAAAAAAACGCGAAAGAAAAAATGTTATTACAGGTGTGGCTCATGTTAGTGCCAGTTTTAACAACACCTTAATAACAATTACAGATTTACAAGGTAATGTTATATCTTGGTCAAGTTCAGGGCATCAAGGATTTAAAGGCTCTAGGAAGTCAACTCCTTATGCCGCACAGATAGTAGCGGAAGATGCTGCAAAAAAAGCTATGGAACACGGACTTAAATTTATTTCTGTGGAAGTGCGTGGACCGGGAACAGGTCGTGAATCTGCCCTTAGAATGTTTCAATCTGCAGGACTTGTAGTTACGTCAATTAAAGATGTTACGCCGATTCCTCATAATGGTTGCCGTCCTAGCAAAAAAAGAAGAGTGTAAAAACTAATTATTATTTTGGTAAAACACTAAAAGCATTAAATGTGCTTAAGAGATTTATAATAATTATTAATAGAGGGTTGCTGTGATAGAACAAAATTGGCAAAGTTTGATAAAGCCTAATAAAATACAAATTAATCCTGATAAAGATAACAACATTACAAAATTAGTTGTTGAACCTTTAGAAAGAGGTTTTGGGGTTACTTTAGGAAATGCTTTAAGGAGAGTGTTATTATCTTCTCTGCAAGGCGTGGCGGTAACTTCTATTAAAATTAAGGGTGTTGAGCATGAATTTTCTACAATTCCCGGGGTTTCTGAAGATGTAACTGATATAGTTTTAAATATTAAAAATTTAAAAATTAAATCTCATACTTTAAAACCAACATCCATGGTATTAAAAGTGGTGGGTCCGAAAGTTATTACGGCGGGCGATATTGTTGAAGATCATAACATTGAAATTCTTAATAAAGATTTAGTAATCTGCACTCTTTCAGCAGGGTCTGAATTAGATATGGTGCTGAATATTGAGGTTGGTAAAGGTTATGTGCCGGTAGAAGCAAGGAGTATTACCGATAAAGAAATCGGACTTATTCTTGTGGATTCTATGTTTTCTCCTGTAGAGCGAGTAAAATATGAAGTGGAAAATTCTAGGGTAGGACAAGTAACCGACTACGATAAGTTGTTTTTAGAAGTAATAACCAATGGCTCTCTTACTCCGGAAGAAGCAGTAGGTTTTGCGGCAAAAATTTTGCAAGATCAACTATCTTCATTCATTAATTTCACCGTGCCAACTTCTGATGTTGCGGAAGTTAAAGAGGAAGAAAATAAATTACCGTTTGATAAAAACCTATTGAAAAAAGTTGATGATTTAGAATTTTCGGTGCGTTCGGCTAATTGCTTGAAAAATGATAATATCATTTACATTGGTGATTTAGTGCAAAAAACTGAAGCTGATATGTTAAAAACTCCGAATTTTGGTCGTAAGTCTTTAAATGAAATTAAAGCGGTATTGGAAAATATGGGTTTAACATTAGGTATGCAAGTGGATTCTTGGCCGCCTAAAAACATTGAAGAATTAGCAAAAAAATTTGAAGACGATTAATTTCTAAATTAAAAGACAAACTTTAAGAGTAGTTTGAGAATTAAAAATACTGAAATATCAGTAAAAAATGTAAAATTAAAGAAAGGAAGAAGCTGAATACTGAAAAGGTAGTAAGCTGTTAAATTAAGAGGTTCTGTTATGAGACACAAAATGAGTGGTAGAAAACTGGGAAGAACAACGAGCGAAAGAAAGGCTTTGTTTAAAAACATGGCTAATTCTTTAATTACGCACGAACAAATTGTTTCTACTCTACCAAAAGCGAAAGAAATGCGTTCGGTTGCTGATAAGCTAATTACCTTAGCTAAAAAAGGCACACTTCACCATAGAAGACAAGCCTTTGCTTTGTTGCGTGATGAAGCAACCGTAGCAAAATTATTTTCTACACTGGGTGTTAGATATAAAGATAGAAACGGCGGTTATACTCGTGTTTTAAAATACGGCTTCCGTAAAGGCGATAATGCTCCAATGGCAATTATTGAATTCGTAGAAAGAGATGTTGCTGAAAAAGGCAAAATGGATAAACTAAGAGAATCGCAAAAAGCCGCTGAGTAAAGGGTGTATAAACCAAAAAGCTAGCTGTTATATTTTTATTTCCATGCTATAGAGCGCATAAGTCAATAAAAATATAACAGCTAGCTTTTTGGTTTTATTATGGAGTAGAATGATTAATAAAAAAGAGAATATTAAAAATATTCTCTTTTTTATTTTTATAATTCTAAGAGGTGAATTCCGTTAGTCAATAGCTACCTCCATTTTTGCTGATAAGAAAAGGGAGATAGATTTAAAATAACAAAAGAGAGGCGTATTTAAAAGAAGTTACTATTTCTTAATATTTTTCATGGCGTCGGCATAAAATTCCACATCAGTGCCAATTATTACTTGAATATCGTTACCACTTTTAACAATACCTTTAGCACCATTTTTCTTTAACATAGCTTCATCAATTAAATTAATATCATTTAATTTTAAACGCAATCTACTAATACAGTTATCTATTACCAGCACATTATCAACACCGCCTAATGCCTTAAAGATATTTTCAGCTTTTTCTGAGTGAGAAGAATCATCAAACATACTACTGGCTTTAGAGCCACCTACTGTTTCACCATCGTCTTCACGACCCGGAGTTTTTAAATTCAAGGCTTTTATTAGGGTATAGAAAACAAAAAAGTAAATAGCAAAAAAGATAGGTCCTAAAATAAATATCATATAAGGTTTTGTAGAAATACCCCAAGATAGTGCCAAGTCTATTATACCACCACTAAAGGTAAATCCTGCTTTATAACCTACTAAATAAGCTACACTGTAAGAAACTCCCATTAAAATTGCATGGATACCATATAACAATGGAGCAGCAAAAAGAATTGGGAATTCTATCGGTTCAGTTACCCCCGTTAAAAGTGCAGTAAAAGCTCCACTTAATAACAAACCTAACACTAATGGTCTATTTTCCTTTTTAGCAGCTAAATACATTGCCAAAGCAGCCGCAGGTAAACCAAATATCATAACAGGGAAGAATCCGCTCATGAATATACCTGCAGTTGGGTCGCCATGGAAGAATCTGGTTAAATCGCCGGTTAAAACTGTGCCATCAGCTGTTGTAAAACTACCTATTGTAAAATAAGCCAGAGCTTCGGTGATATGTTGTAGCCCTGTTGGTAATAATATACGGTTAGATACACCATAAACAAACATTCCAAATACACCAGACTCAGTTACCCACTTAGAGAAACTTTCTATGGCTAACATGATATAAGGCCAAATTAGTCCAAAAACTAAACCAAAAACAATGGCTACAAGTCCGCTTACAATTGGCACAAATCTTCTGCCACCAAAGAAAGCTAAATAAACAGGCAATTTTGTTTGATAGAATCTGTTATATAAATAGCCGCCTGTCAAACCTGCAATTATACCTCCTAATGTTCCCATATCATTGGCAACATCAAGTTCTTTCATGCCTGCACCCATTACCAAATAAATAATTGCTCCACTTAACCCAGCAGAAATGTTTTTATCTTTAGACATACCACCCGCTACGCCCATAGCAAAAAGCAATCCTAAATTAGCAAATACCGCTTCGCCTGATTTCGCTAAAAAAGGTAAGTCTAGCAAGTCGGCTTGTCCGAATCTTAATAATAAGCCGGCAGCCGGTAAAACTGCAATTGGTAGGAATAATGCTCTTCCTATTTGTTGTAGTAAATCAAAAAATTTATGCCACATTAGTTTTTCCTTATAAATTAATTAAACATTTTAATTATATCACAAAATATTAACACTATCTACATATCATCTACAATTCTAACATTTTTAACAATCATTCCTTTCTTTTATGAGGAGAGGGATTTTTTACACCCGTAATACCAAAAAATAGAGTAATATTAACTATTAATTCCAGCAGAGAAAAAAAATGGCGAATAAGAAAGTTAGTTTAGATGTTTTTAAGGTGGTGGGTCGGGTAGCTAACATTCACACCAACATTAACTTGGTAGATTTGTTAACAAATTTTCTACCGAACACAGCGGTGAGGGAGCGGATACTGCGGCTCAGCACGATGGATGAAACCGCAGAGAGTGATTTAATTAACTGGTATGCCATTAAAGGCAACATCATAGAAGGTATGCTGTGTCGTATTAAAATGGAAAACAAAACGCCTTCCATCCAAAAGGATACCCTTGATAAGCCAAGTTTTACTTTGCAAGAAATAGACATGCCCGCCACAGAGAGTATTGAGGGTTTCATTAAGCAATCAACCCATTTTGTGGTGAAAGAAAATTACATCGCTGCACACCATCGCAACGATTTTAATCGCGCTGCCATTGAAACCTATTTTGCTACCATATTAAAAAGACCAGACCTCAAACTTCTGCCCATTAACGAATCGCAAACGGAGGTGGATTTATCGCAGACTAAGCAAATTACTATCAGCGATAATTTATTAAAAACCTTTAAAAAAGAGGAAGAAGATAGTATGGATGGTTCAATAAAATTAAATCCTCAAGAATCCATCAATTCTCAAATTCTTACTCTCTCTAAAGAAATGAAGGAAAAACTTCTGACAATTCTTATAGATAATAAATCTCTCAGTGAAGAATTAATCTCGGAATATGTGAATTTTTCCATCACCATGAATGTTAAAAAGCCTGCGGATGAGGCAGAAACTGCAATTTTAGAAAGTTTAAAAATATCAGATTCCTCCGCCATAAAAACCAAACTTCATAATGGTAAAACTCTAAACCGTGGTGCTATGGTGTTGAAGTCATTGCGAGATGTGCGTATGGTTGGTGATAAGTATTTAAGTGATAGTGAAATGTATGGTTATTTATTAGAGTTAATAGACGAGGCTAAAAGTAAGTAGTATAAAAGCAAAGGAGTTTATATTGTTTTCACTTCCATGCTTAAGTGCGCATAAGTCAGTAAAAACAATATAAACTCCTTTGCTTTTATACCTAAAGAGGTAGAAAAAAATTAATTAGTTGCTCTGGCATCAAAAGCATTAGCAGGAATTGCTGAAGAATGATGCTCAATGATTTTACAACTACCCGCAGCAGTTTCTAAAGCGAAGGTGTATCTTGCTTGTATGCTGCTGGTTTGACCTTCTGCGTTGGTAATGCTGAAAGTATATAAGCCGGAAGCCACTGAAGAACCTTCATAATTAACCACATTAATGGTATTCCAAGCTACACCCATGCTTTTATTGGTGCCAATAAAATGTTTGAAGTAGTTTTCACGTCCAACAATATTAGAAACCGAATCCCCAGCCACAGTTCCCATTAAAGTTGCATTTTGAGAATATGTTGCAGTGGCAGCAGTAGTTGGATTTAAAGAGGCAACACTTTGTCCCCAAGCAGTAAGAGTTTGGCTTACAACTTCAGGAGCGCAAGGAGCTGCTGATAAACTTGCTGCAAATAACATGCTGCTGCTGATATATAATAATTTTTTCATAATAAAATCTCTCTTTATGTTCGAATTATATTTATTCATCAATTATATCATAATTTTTAGGTTTAATGAAGTTTATTATTTTACAATAATTGGCTCATTTAAAAGAAAAATTTTAAAACTAATAAAAAAAGAGGAGATTTTAAGATTCTCCTCTTTTATCAAAATTATAAAAAGCTAAAAATTAACTATTTCACTCTAGCAACAAAAGCGTTAGCAGGAATTGCTGAAGAATGATGTTCAGTTATTTTGCAACCATTAGCTGTTTCTTCTAAAGCAAAAGTGTATCTTGCTTCAATATTGTTAACTTGACCTTGAGCATTAGTAATTGAGAAAGTATATATACCAGAAGCAATAGAAGAACCCGGGTTATTAACAATTCTCATAGTGTTCCATTCAGCACCCATTTTTTTATTAGTGCCAATAAAATATTTGAAGTAATCTTCACGTCCAGCTACTGAAGCAACTGAATCTCTAGCCACAGTTCCCATTAAAGTTGCAGTATCTGTATATGCGGTGGTAGCAGCAGTAACCGGATTTAAAGAACCAACACTGTTTACCCAAGAATTTAATGTTGCTTTTACTGCATCATCAGTGCAAGGAGCTGCTGATAAACTTGCTGCAAATAAAACGCTACTACCGATATATAATAATTTTTTCATAAAAATCTCCATTCTTAATATTTGTTAATAATCAGACATTATAATAATGCAGATTCTTTATTTTGCAACTTATTTATTTTTTAGAAATGAGCAAAAATTTTTTACGATTTTTTAACTAAATTATGATACAATCCTAAAAACTACGTCCAACAGGAAAATTTATGTTAAATAGTGAATTATTTTTAGATATGGCTTATATCTTTTTTAGCATTGCCATGTTTATCACAATTTTTTTGTGTCCCGTAATTTATATAGTTTTAAAACTTTTTAATTATAATCTTAAATTTGATTATTATAAATTTAACTATATTGTCTTTTTTTACTATCTTCCCTTAGGCGTATTGCTTTACTTTTTTCCCGAAGCTGTGTTAACCACCAGTGGTTATTACATGGCTTTTTTCAGTATTTTGATACTTTGTCTTTATAATTTGCCTTTAACTTATTTATTAAATCGTTTTGTTTTTAATAAGCGGGGACTTAAAAATTTCCTGATAATTTATATGATTTGGACAAGTATCCATCTCATGCTCATTTATGTTTTATTCCAAGTTCTTAATTAGGTTTTATATGAAAAAATTACTTATTATTCTATCACTTTTTGCTGCTACTTTGAGTGTATCCTATGCTGAAGATATTGCTAAGGGAGTTTTGGCTAAAGCAATGAACTCTGTTGTAAGCGTGGTTGCTACATCTCAGGAATCTGATATTAATGAATTCCTTAAATCGAGTAATACTAACGGTAATAAGGGTTCCGGAGTTATTATCGATGTAAATGGCTTAATTATTACCAACAGCCATGTGGTTGCCGATAAACCTCTTATTAAGGTTATTTTAAACGATGGTAGAATTCTTCCTGCTAAAATAAAATATCAAGATGCCGATTTAGACTTGGTTATTTTAGAAATTCAGGGTGGCAAAGCGAAATTTCAACCCATTAAATTTGCCGCTACCAGTAGCACATTAGACTTAGGAGATAAGGTTTATGCCATAGGCAATCCTTATGGTTTGGGTTTATCGGTTACTTCGGGAATTATTTCGGCACTTTCTTCTAAAAATAATGCTTTTTCAAATATGGGTAATTTAATTCAAACCGATGCCTCATTAAATCCGGGAAATTCCGGCGGAGCATTGCTCAATGTCCGTGGTGAATTAATAGGTATTACGGTGGGAATTTATGGCGATGAATCCATAGGAATTGGTTTTGCCATCCCGATTGAGGTCGTAAAATTATTTATTAATCGCTCCATCAATGGTGAAAAAATTAAAGAATACGGACTTGGTTTTAATGTTGTGAATGTATCCTTTGAAATGATTAATAAACTTGGACTTTCCAGCCCAACCGGCGTAATTATTACCAATGTGTCGGCGGGTGGCGCAGGTGATTTAGCCGGTGTTAAAGCCTTAGATGTAATATTATCCTTAGGCGGAAAACCGGTGGATTCTACATCTTCTTTAGCGTTTCAGGTGGCAAGTATTGATAGCAGTGAACCACTGGATATGGTAGTTTTACGTAAGGGGCAAGTAATTAGTTTAAAAATTCGCCCTGCTAAAATTAAATAATCTTTTAAAAATATTAGATGTAGATTATACTATTATTATAAAAAGAAATTGAGGTAATAAATGTTTAAAAGAATCCCATTTTTAATACTTTTACTGAGCCTAATAACGGGGAAAGCCTTTGCTTATGAGCTTGTGCTTGGTGCAGGATATGCTGGGTCAAGCCATGCAGGAACCCATTCTTCCAGTCCTACTTTGCAAATTGATGCGTTCGCACCCATATTGTTTGATGGTTTATCTTTAGGAATAGGAATTTCTGTTCTGCAAGTTAATTTAGGAAAATCTACTGACCTTGCTTCGCACTTCAATTTAGAGAACCAAGTGGCTGAAAGAAATATATCCATAGTGCCGGTTCCTACCTATTTAAGTGCTAAATATGAGTATTTCTTTAATAACAATTTCTCGGCGTTTATTATAGGTAAAGGTGGTATCGCCATAGCTGAAAAGCTGTATTACAGAGATGCAAGCAGCACAACAGCCCGTGTTTTTGCGCATGAAGATAATGCTGATAGACTTGAGGTTTGGGGCAATAGCATGTATGGTGGTAGCGTGGGCGTATCTATTAATAAAAATTATATGATTTCAGCCTCTTTTGATACTATTCGCGTGAGGAATGTTAATTATACAACTACACGTTATATTGAAAATGGTGTGTTAGTTGGCAGCACTGCCGACAGATTCCTTAATTATACCCATGTTGAAACGGTTTCTGTAAAACTTAGCTATGCCTTCAGATAAGGTTGAAAATATTGTAATTGGATTAAGCGATTCTAACCAACGGTTAGATAAATGGTTATTATCGCATTATCCGAATCTTAACAATTCCATGGTGCAAAAACTTATCAGAACCAAGCAAGTTAAGGTTGATGGCAAGGGTGTTGCCCATAATTATGTTTTGCAGGTTGGGCAGAGTGTTAGGATTCCTGTGTATTTTATCTCTCAGATAGAAACCTCCAAGAAGCCTAAGAAAGCTGTTGATACTGCAAAATATCAAAAAGAAATTGTTTCGTTAGTGGATTCTGTTATTTATAAGGACGATAATCTGCTGATTCTTAACAAACCTGCAGGGATTGCCGTGCAAGGTGGATCGGGAGTAGATTTTCATGTCAGCGTAGCACTTCCTTTTTTAAGATTCGAACTTGATAGTAATCCGCTGATAGTGCATAGAATCGATAAAGATACCAGCGGCATTCTAATTCTAGCCAGACACAAACTGATGGCACAGTATATGTTTCATATGTTTAAAGAAAAGCAAATCAGCAAAACCTATGTTTGTCTGACTCATCCTTTTATTTTAAAAAAATATCAAAATATGGGGTTTGAGGGCGTTATTTCTGCACCGCTTTTAAAAGAAGGCGATGGTGTGAGTATCAGTGAAAACGGTAAAGAAGCGGTTAGCCTATATAAAGTGTTAGATTATAATGGCGATATCGCCCTAATGGAGGTTTCGCCGCAAACCGGGCGGACGCATCAAATTAGGGTTCACATGTCAGAGTATTTGGGTAATCCTATTGTTGGTGATTTTAAATATGGCGCAAAGCCGTTGAAAGAAAAGGGTATTAATTATCGTAGGATGTATTTGCATGCTAAGTCTGTGGAGTTTATTTCTATAGATGATGAGCAAATTTCTGTTGAGGCTCCGTTAGATGAAGATTTTGTTGATACATTAAATAAATTAAATTTAAAAAGAAGCGAACCTCTATAAGATACTTTACTCTTTTTATTTCCCTGCTATAGAGCGCAGAAGTCAACAAAAAGAGTAAAGTATCTTATAGAGGTTCGCAAACTTATTTCCTTCTTCCTCCAATAGGATTATTGGGTGAGAGGAGAGGGGAGAAACAAGACCTAATCTATACTACTTTTCCCTGACTTCTGCGCTCTATAGCAGGGAAGGGAAAAGTAGTATAGATTAGGTCTTGTTTCTCTATGCTTAAAAATGTTTCTTCACCAAATTAACTATCTCGTCTCTACCACTTAGCCCAATAATCCGTTCAACTTCAACGCCATTTTTAAAGACAATTACCGTAGGAATCGAACGAATCCCGAAACTTCCTGCAGTCATAGGGTTTTCATCCACATTAAGTTTCAGCACTTCCGCCTTATCGCCTAAGTCTAAGGCAACATCTTCTAAGATTGGAGCCAACATTTTACAAGGACCGCACCATGCTGCCCAAAAATCTACCAATATTGGCTTAGTTTTAGATTGTTCAACTACTTTTGCTGCAAAATCTGCGTCTTTTATTTCCATAGGCATTATTAAATACTCCATTTTTTGTTTATATACATTAGATAGTATTATGTTATAATTATGGCAACATCTAAAAGGAGTAGAATCATGAATAAATATTTTCCTAAAAACTTCCTATGGGGCGGAGCGGTGGCTGCGAATCAACTGGAGGGCGCATATAATGTTGGTGGTAAAGGGCTTTCTACTTCTGATGTATCGCCGCGGGGGATTGCTTTTCCTCCTGTGTATCCTGTGGATAAAAACCTACATTATCCTAGCCATATGGGCATAGATTTTTATCATAAATATAAAGAAGATATTGCGCTGTTTAAAGAAATGGGTTTTAAATGCTTCCGCACATCCATTGCATGGACTCGTATTTTTCCGCAGGGCGATGAAGCTACTCCAAATGAAGAAGGCTTAAAATTTTACGATAACCTTTTTGATGAGCTGATAAAAAATAATATCATTCCGCTGGTGACTCTATCGCATTATGAAATGCCCATGGGTTTGGTAGAAAAATATGGTGGTTGGCGTAATCGTAAAGTGGTGGGCTTTTTTGAAAACTATGCACGCACGGTGTTTAATCGCTATAAAGATAAAGTCCGATACTGGATGACTTTCAACGAAATTAATTTTATCAATCATGTGCCTTTTACAGGCGGTGGTATTGTGATTCGAGAGGGTGAAAATGCGGCTGCGGTTAAAATGCAAGGAGCGCACCATCAGTTTGTGGCGTCTGCTTTAGCTGTAAAATTAGCGAAAGAAATCATTAAAGATGTTAAAATTGGTTGCATGATAAACTATACGCCATCCTATGCTTATACCTCTGCGCCTGAGGATGTGCTTGCCAGTATCAATATGGAAAGGGATGTTTTAATGTATGCCGATGTGCAGGTGCGTGGATACTATCCAAGTTATGCCAAGGCTTTTTTAGCGCAACATTATATTGATATAAAAATGGAAGACGGTGATGAGGAAATTCTCAAAAATACTGTGGATTTCATTGGTTTTAGTTATTATTCTTCCCGCTGTGCTTCGGCGGATGAATCAGTAGGTAAAAATAAAGACCTTATCGGTGGCGGCGTGAAAAATCCTTTGTTGAAAGAATCGCAATGGGGTTGGACGATAGATGCGGTGGGCTTACGGATTGCTTTAAATAACCTATACGATAGGTATCAAAAGCCACTGTTCATTGTGGAAAATGGTTTAGGAGCTAGGGATGTGCTTGAAGATGGTAAGGTTCATGACGATTATCGTATAGACTATCTAAAATCGCATTTACAACAGGTTGCCAAAGCCATTAATGAAGACGGCGTAGATTTAATGGGTTATACATCATGGGGCTGTATAGATTTAGTTTCGGCTTCTACCGCACAAATGTCTAAAAGATACGGCTATATTTATGTGGATTTAGATGATGAGGGCAAAGGCAGTATGAAGCGAATCCCTAAGGATAGTTTTTATTGGTATCAAAAGGTGATAAAAACTAACGGCGATTCTGTTTTTGATGATTAGGTCTACATTCCCCTTCTTGTAGAAGGGGTGGACACCGCAGGTGGACGGGGTAGTGGTTTTTACTTTAAATTATCAGGACCAAAGGATTCAGGAAGCAATTCCGCAAGGGTGAAGGTTTTTTGAAATCCCTTTTGCGAAAAAATATGAATTTTTGTATCATTTGAGCCAAACTCACGGATTTTTTGCCTACAGCCACCGCAGGGAGTGCAAAGTAAGTCTCCCATACCAATTACTGCAATTTCTTTAATCTGTTTTTCACCCGCCATAACCATGGCAGAAATTGCTGAACATTCAGCGCACCACCCCTGCGGGTAGGCGGCGTTTTCCATATTAGCACCGCTGTAATAATTACCATCGCCTGATAATATTACCGCACCCACATGAAAGTTAGAATACGGCGCATAAGCCTTTGCCTGCGCTTTTTTCACTAAATCAAAGAAGTTATCCATTTTTGTTTTCCTTTTTTAATAATGTTCCACGTGAAACATTATATGTATATTTTATTAAATCACTACCCCGTCCTGCTACGCAGTCCACCCCTTCTAAGAGAAGGGGAATTTTGGAAGTTAAGAAATTCTTTCATAAACAGGTTTAATTTTCTTAATCGCTTCTTTATTATCAGAAACTTCAACCACATTATTTAATATCTTACTAATCTCGCTAAACTGATTCTCATTATTATAATGCAGAATTGCAAAAGGAGTATTCTTATTAACCTCGGCTCCAATTTTCGCGACATTTTCTAAGCCAACCGATAAATCTAATTTATCTTCAGGAGTTTTACGTCCGCCGCCTAAATGCACCAAGGTTAGCCCTAGGCTTCGATTATCTAAATCGGTGATATAGCCGCTTTTATCTAAATAAATTTCCTTTTGATATTTAGATTTCGGTAAAACTTTTTTGTAATTACTTAAAATGCTGCTATTACCGCCCAGTGCAAAAACCATTTTTTCAAAAACTTCTGCAGCCCGCCCATTGTTAAGGGTTTCCTCAATTTTTGCCCGAGCCTCGGTTGCATTCGCTGCGATTTTCGTAGTAGTCAGCATTTCTGTTGCCAGCGCGACAATAATTTCGTGCAGTTTTGGTTCGCGTTTAACTCCGGTTAAGTATTCTATGGATTCTGCAATTTCTAAAGAATTTCCAATATTAGAAGATAAACATTCATTCATATCAGTAATAAGTGCAGTAGTTGGCACATTTGCGCTGTTGGCAATGCCCACAATGGTTTGTGCTAAGGCTTGGGCTTTTTCCGTGCTATCCATAAATGCACCACTGCCTGTTTTAATATCCATTACCAAATAATGAATGCCCGAAGCCAATTTTTTAGATAAAATGCTTGAGGCAATAAGCGGAATAGATTCCACCGTTGCTGTGCTATCGCGCACCGCATAAATTTTTTTGTCCGCAGGTGCTAAATTGGAAGTTTGCCCGATAATGGCGCAACCAACTTCGCGCACAACTTTTTTAAATAGTTCTGTTGAAGGATAAGTATTGTAGTTAGGGATGGAATCCATTTTGTCGGTGGTGCCGCCTGTGTGTCCGAGTCCTTTGCCTGTAATCATCGGCACATAAGCACCAAGACTTGCCACAATTGGAGCCAGCGGAATAGATACCAAATCGCCCACGCCGCCTGTGGAGTGTTTATCTACTATGGGTTTATCTGATAGGTCAGTAAAAGTAATAACATCACCCGAATCTCGCATGGCAAGGGTAAGATTTTTACGTTCATTGGCATTTAAGTCATTAAAGAAAATCGCCATCGCCATGGCAGATATTTGCTCATTAGGCATACTGTTATCCGAAACGCCTTTAACAAAAAAATCTATTTCTTCCTTTGATAGTTCTTGTTTATCTCTTTTTTTTCTGATTAGTTCTTTAACTAAAAACATCAATTATCTCCTTTTTTTGATAATAAAAAGGGCAATAAAAAATTGCCCCTATAAGTTTAGTAATTAGATTTTCCTTTTTCACCAAGTAAATTATCTAGCAGCGAAGTGGCTCCGAATCTGAAAGTTTTACTGGTTATAAAATTTTCACCCATAATATTTGCCGCAATGCTCAAGTATTTTAAAGATTCCTCCAAGGTTTTAATACCTCCTGCGGCTTTAAAGCCACATATCGCCCCTGAAGATTTAATTTCTTCAATCATAATTGTGGCTGCTTCAAGAGTGGCATTAACTTCTACTTTACCCGTGGAGGTTTTTATAAAATCTGCCCCGGCATTGATAGAAATTTTTGAGGCGTCTCTAATAAGTTTTTCGCTTTTCAAAACACCGCTTTCAATAATTACCTTAAGTAGCTTTTTAGAAGAGTTCTTTTTAATATCAGAAATAAAACTCTCTACAAATTTATAGTCGCCATCTATAAGCTCGCCATAAGGCATAACTAAGTCAATTTCGTCAGCACCTTCGCCTATGGCAAACTCTAATCCACCTAAAGCGTTAGTTAAATCATTTTCGCCATTTGGAAAATTAATAACCGTGGCAATCGGAATATCTTTATTCAAAACCGTCTTCGCAAATTTAATGAACTGCGGATAAATACAGATTGCTGCCGTGTTAGCATCATTAGCTTTTTTGCAAAGCTCTGCAATATCTGCGTCCGTATCGTTAATATTCAGCGAGGTTAAATCTATTAAAGATATAATTTCTGTATTGCTAAATTTTTTCATGATTCCTCCCTAAAAACTTAAGAATATGCCGGCTAAAGTAGCTGACATAAAATTTGCTAATGTTCCTGCAATAATGGCTTTTATTGCTAAACGAGCAATGGTAGGTTTTTGATTGGGCGCAAGCGAACCAATACTTCCCAATAAAATCCCGATGGAACTAATGTTAGCGAATCCACATAAAGCGAAAGAGGTAATGGCTTGCGTCATTGGGCTGAAATTTGCCATTTCTTTAGAGAAATTCATATAAGCCACAAACTCATTGAAAATCATTTTCTGTCCTAAGAAAGCTCCAATTTGCGTAGCTTCACTCCATGGAATTCCTATAATAAAAGCAAATGGCGAAAAAAGATAACCTAATATTATGCTAAAGGATAAATTACCATAACCAAACCAAGAGCCAATACCGCCGAGCATCATATCTAATAAAGATACCAAACCGATAAAAGCCATTAACATTGCAGCCACACTGGCGGCAATCATTAGCCCTGTGGCTGCGCCATTGGCGGCGGCTTCTATCACATTGGTATTTTTTTCAAAAGCCATGGCTTCTTGAATATCTTTTGTGCTGTCTTTGGTTTCTTCGTTTTGCGGCATAATAATTTTTGCCATCAGTAAACCACCCGGAGCCGACATAAAACTGGCTGCTACCAAGTATCGCATTTCAAT
>JAISPM010000001.1 GCA_031274895.1 Alphaproteobacteria bacterium | reverse complement strand
ACCACCAGTATCGCTCCGTCCATTTGCGCTGCTCCTGTTATCATGTTTTTCACATAGTCGGCATGTCCCGGGCAATCTACATGCGCATAATGTCTTATTGCACTATCGTATTCCACATGACTTGCTGATATCGTAATCCCTCTTTGTTTTTCTTCCGGGCTTTTATCTATCTCGTCAAACTTTTTCACTTCACCGCCATTTACTTCTGCCATCACCTTAGTTATAGCTGCTGTCAATGTTGTTTTTCCATGATCCACATGACCTATCGTTCCCACGTTCACGTGCGGTTTGTTTCTTACGTAACTCTCTTTTGCCATTATTATATACTCCTAAATTATTACTTTTTACTTACAACTAGCTACGGCTAGAATATTTTGCTTTAACTTCAGCTGCCACATTCTCAGGAACCTGAGCATAATGCGAAAACTGCATGGTAAATTGCGCTCTTCCTTGAGATTTACTTCTTAAGTCTTGAATGTATCCAAACATTGAGCTTAGCGGAACTGCAGCTAATACCACCTTAGCATTACCTCTGTCTTCCATGGAATTAATTTGTCCACGTCTACCGTTAAGGTCGCCGATAATATCTCCCATGTAATCCTCAGGAGTTACCACTTCCACCGCCATAATTGGCTCTAAAAGTTTTGGACTTGACTGATTCATCGCATCTCTGAAAGCACCACGACCGGCAATTTCAAATGTAAGCGCATTGGAATCAACCTCATGGTATGAACCGTCGTAAAGCTCAGCCGCCACATCAACCACAGGGAAACCAGCCAACACACCGTTTTGCATAGCACTGATGATACCTTTTTCCACACTTGGAATAAATTCTCTCGGTATCGCACCACCAACTACGGAATTGGTAAATTTAAAGCCTTCACCCGGTTGCATTGGCGTAAATTTAAGTTTAACCCTTGCAAACTGACCGGCACCACCACTTTGTTTTTTATGAGTGAATTCTAGATCAACAGGCTTAGAGAAAGTTTCTCTGTAGGCAACCTGAGGCGCACCCACATTCGCTTCTACTTTAAACTCTCTTTTAAGTCTGTCTACAATAATTTCAAGATGTAGCTCGCCCATACCTGCTAACACAGTTTGACCGCTTTCTTCATCGTTTTTAACTCTTAAAGAAGGATCTTCCGCAACAAGTCTTGCAATACCCATACCCATTTTTTCTTGGTCAGCTTTAGTTTTTGGCTCAATAGCTACTTCAATAACCGGCTCAGGAAAATCCATTCTTTCTAAAATAAGCGGGAAAGAAGGATCGCATAGAGTATCACCGGTAGTAGTTTCTTTCAACCCTACTAATGCTACAATATCACCGGCTTCAGCTGAATCAATTTCTTCACGGTTGTTAGCATGCATTAAAAGCATTCTGCCAACTCTTTCTTTTTTGTTTTTAACAGAATTTAGGATAGTAGAACCTTTTTCCAGTTTACCGGCATAAATTCTGCAGAATGTCAAATTACCCACATGCGGATCGTTCATAAGTTTAAACGCTAACGCTGCAAATTTTTGATCTGCAGATTGATCTAACTGAATAATTTTTTCAGGATCTTCAACATCTGTAGCTTCAATTTTTCCTAAATCTAATGGAGAAGGTAAATAATCTACCACTGCATCTAAAAGAGGTTGCACACCTTTGTTTTTAAAGGCTGAACCACAAATTACAGGGACAAAAACATAACCGATAGTTCCTTTACGGATACATCTTTTAATATCAGCTACGGAGATTTCTTTACCTTCAAGATAGTCTTCAAGAAGTTTATCGTCCATTTCCACAGCTTTTTCAATTAAAGCCGCGCGCGCCTCGATGGCTTTGGCTTTAAGATTATCCGGAATTTCCACATAGTTAAATTTCGCACCTAAGTCTTCATTTTCCCAAACAATAGCGCGATTCTCTACTAAATCTACTACTCCAACGAAATCTGATTCTATTCCGATAGGTAATTGCAACACCAACGGAGTTGCTCCTAATCTATCTTTAATCATTTCAATACAACGTTCGTAATTAGCACCTGTTCTGTCTAATTTATTAACAAAACACATTCTCGGAACATGATATTTATCTGCCTGACGCCATACGGTTTCACTTTGCGGCTCCACACCTGCAACGCCATCAAAAACAGTTACTGCACCATCTAATACCCGTAGCGAACGCTCAACTTCAATTGTGAAATCCACGTGACCCGGTGTATCGATAATATTAATACGATGATCTTTCCAAAAGGCTGTTGTTGCAGCAGAAGTAATGGTGATACCACGTTCTTGTTCTTGTTCCATCCAATCCATGGTAGCATTACCTTCATGCACTTCACCGATTTTATGAGAACGACCTGTATAGTATAAGATTCTTTCAGTTGTTGTGGTTTTACCGGCATCAATATGTGCCATAATTCCGATATTACGATAATGTGCTAAATCTATTTTCTCTGCCATAACAACCTCTTACCAGCGATAATGTGCAAAAGCCTTGTTAGCTTCAGCCATTTTGTGTGTATCTTCTTTCTTTTTAACCGCAGAGCCTCTACTGTTAGACGCATCTAACATTTCATTAGCCAATCTTTCGGTCATGGTTTTTTCACTGCGTTTTCTTGATAAAGAAATTAACCAGCGAATCGCCAAAGCGTTTCTTCTGTCGCCTCTAACTTCTACAGGAACCTGATAAGTAGCCCCACCGATTCTGCGAGATTTAACCTCAACCGAAGGTTTAACATTATCTAACGCTTCATGAAAGACTTCAATTTGACTTTTACCTGATTTGTTTGCCAATATATCTAAAGATTCATAAAAAATCTTTTCGGCAACTGATTTTTTACCTTCATACATTAGACAGTTAATAAATTTAGATACCAAAGTGTCTTTATACTTAGGATCCGGCAAAACTTCTCTTTTCTCTGCGGCATGACGACGAGACATACTTTAAACCTCTTGTTAGTTTCTTTAATTAATATTTATTTTTTAGGTCTTTTAGAACCATATAATGAACGTCTTTGACGTCTTTTTTCGATACCTTGAGTATCTAATGTTCCCCTGATAATGTGGTATAACACACCGGGTAAATCTTTAACCCTACCGCCTCTTACTAAAACAACACTATGTTCTTGCAGATTATGTCCTTCACCCGGAATATATGCGGTTACTTCTTGTTGTGATGTTAGCCTAACCCTAGCCACCTTACGTAGAGCCGAATTTGGTTTTTTCGGAGTAGTGGTATACACACGAGTGCATACTCCTCTTCTTTGTGGCGAACCCAATAAAGCCGGAACCTTATTTCTTGAGGCTACTTTTTGTCTTGGTTTTTTAATTAACTGATTAATTGTTGGCATAACACTCCCACATTTATTATTTATTAATAGTCTATTTACCATCACGAGAATAGACTAAGATATACTAGCGACTTATTTTTAGTTTGTCAATCACACTTTTATATTTTTTTTCAACTACCCCGCCTCTCACAAGGCACCCCTTCTTAGAGAAGGGGCTTGTAGCTAACCTATTTTTTATATTTCCTTAACAAAAATCCCGTTCCTGCAGGAATTAATCTTCCCACAATTATGTTTTCTTTTAAGCCTTCAAGTTTATCTACCTTAGATAAAAGCGCAGCTTCGGTCAGAATCTTTGTGGTTTCTTGGAAAGAAGCCGAAGAAATAAACGAACGAGTTTGCAGCGATGCTCTGGTGATACTTTGCAGTATTACATTATAACGAGCCGGCTCTTTATTTGCATTCTCCAATTCTTCATTGGTATCAAAAATATCCAGTCTATCTACCTGATCGCCTAAAACATAGGTAGAATCTCCCGGATCGGTGATTTCAACTTTCTGCAACATTTGACGCACAATTACTTCAATGTGTTTATCATTGATGCTCACACCTTGTAATTTATATACATCTTGCACTTCGCCCACCATATAAGAAGCTAATGCGGTGATTCCCTTAGTTCTTAAAATATCGTGCGGATTAATGGTGCCATCGGTAAATTGATCGCCTTTTTCCACAAAATCACCCTCATACACAAGAAGCTGTTTATCTTTAGGAATGGTATATTCCACATAGACGCCTGAATCTTCACGACTGCGCACGATAATATTTCTTTTGTTTTTATAATCTTGCGAATATTCAACAACTCCGCTAATATCGGAAACAATAGCCGAATCCTTATATTTTCTAGCCTCAAACAACTCAATAACCCTCGGTAAACCACCTGTAATATCACGGGTTTTAACGGATTCTTTAGGCACACGAGCTATAATATCCCCCGGGTGAACCTCTTGTCCTCTGTTCACCAAAATAATAGTATTTGGTTGCAGTGGATAAGCAATATCTGCTTTTTCAGCATTGCCACTTAGAGTGATTCTAGGTTTCAGGGCAGATGTTCTGCTTTGTTGACGCCAGTTCATAACCACTTTAGAGGAGATTCCTGTTGCTTCGTCCGTTTGCTCACTTAAAGATAAGCCATCCATAAGGTCAGCATACTCCACAGTCCCTGAAAACTCGGTAATTATTGGCACGGTGAACGGATCCCATTCAGCGATTTTAAAGTTAAAGTCTATTTTATCATTATCTTTCGCGTATAGTTTTGCACCGTAAGGAATTTTTTGACGGAATCTTTCTTGATTCAGCTCATCCAATATAATTGCTTCACCACTACGAGATAACACAATGCTGGTGCCATCTTTTGCGGTAATTACCCGTGCATTTTCCAGTTTGAAGGTTCCTGCAATCGGAGCTTCAATGGAGTTTTTCTCAGCGATTTTTTGCGCCGCACCACCAATATGGAATGTTCTCATGGTTAGCTGCGTTCCGGGTTCACCTATGGATTGCGCTGCAACCACACCTACGGCTTCCCCTAAGTTCACAGGATAACCCTTAGAAATATCGCGACCATAACATTTAACACAAACTCCGCGTTTTTCTTTACACATTAGAACCGAGCGCACATTAATTTTATCAAGTCCGCTTTTATCCAATACATTGGCGATTTTTTCATCAATATAAGTATTGGCAGGCACCAAAATTTTATTGGTTTTAAGGTCTTTTACTTCTTCGGCTAAATATCTGCCCAGAACTCTGTCGCCAAGGCTTTCAACAATATGTCCACCCTCAATAATTGCACGCACTTCAATACCTTGAGTTGAACCGCAATCATCGCTGACAATTATCATGTCCTGCGCCACATCTACCAACCTACGGGTTAAATAACCCGCATTCGCAGTTTTAAGTGCTGTATCGGCTAAACCTTTACGCGCTCCATGGGTAGAGTTAAAGTATTCAAGAACTTTTAACCCTTCTTTAAAGTTAGAAATAATTGGAATCTCAATAATTTCGCCGCTTGGTTTCGCCATCAGTCCGCGCATACCTGCTAACTGTTTCAACTGCGCTACCGAACCCCTTGCGCCCGAGTGCATCATCATATACACAGAATTTACAGGCTTACCCGGAGTTTGTTTTAACATTTCCACCATCATATCGTCAGCAATTTTGTTAGAACAAGAAGACCACGCATCAATAATTTTATTGTAGCGTTCACCTTCGGTAATTAAACCTTCATGGAATTGTTTTTCGTATTCCTTAACTTTATTTTCGGTTTCCTCAACGGTGGCAAATTTGGAATCTGGAATAATTAAATCATTTTTACCAATGGAGATTCCTGCTTTACAAGCAGCGGTGAATCCTAACTGCATAATATGGTCTACAAATTCCACCGTAGCTTTTTGTCCGCAATAACGATAGATATAATCTATTAATCCTGCTACTTCTTTTTTCGTGAGCGTCTTATTCACCAAAGAAAAATTAACCGCTTCGTGTTCAGGCAATTGTTCTGCCAGCATCACTCTGCCGGGAGTGGTTTCAACTGTGTCAGCACCCATACGATATTTAATTTTAGTATGTAAAGTTATAACTTTAGCGTCCAAGGCTTTTTCTAAGGAAGAACTTGAATTGAAAAGTTTACCTTCGCCTTTTTCGCCTTCGCGCATTAACGACAGATAATAAATACCTAATACGATATCTTGCGATGGCACTATAATTGGGCGACCATTCGCAGGCGATAAAATATTATTGGTAGACATCATCAACACTCTAGCTTCTAACTGAGCTTCCAGCGATAATGGAATATGTATAGCCATTTGATCGCCATCGAAGTCGGCATTAAATGCTGTGCAGACTAATGGATGTAAATGGATAGCTTTACCTTCAATCAATTTCGGTTCAAAGGCTTGAATTCCCAGTCTATGTAGCGTAGGCGCACGGTTTAACAACACTGGATGTTCTTTAATAACTTCTTCAAGAATATCCCACACTTCTGCGCGTTCTCTTTCCACCATTTTTTTAGCAATTTTAATGGTTGAAGCAATGCCATACATCTGCAATTTCGAATAAATAAATGGTTTAAATAATTCTAAAGCCATTTTTTTAGGAAGACCACATTCGTGCAGTTTCAGGTAAGGACCCACGGTAATAACCGAACGACCGGAGTAATCCACCCTTTTACCTAATAAGTTTTGACGGAAACGACCTTGCTTACCTTTTAGCATATCGGCAAAAGATTTCAATGGACGTTTATTACCATCGGTAATTGGATTCCCTCTTTTAGTATTATCAAACAAAGCGTCAATGGCTTCCTGCAACATTCTTTTTTCGTTGCGAATAATAATATTCGGCGCACCTAACTCTATAAGTTTTTTCAAACGATTATTACGATTAATCACACGACGATATAAATCATTAAGGTCTGAAGTCGCGAATCTGCCACCATCTAATGGCACAAGCGGGCGCAAATCCGGTGGAAGCACAGGCAAAACATCCATCACCATCCACTCAGGGCGAGTTCCTGATTTAATAAGCGAATCAATAATTTTTAATTTTTTAAGAATCTTTTTAGATTTAATATCACTCATGGTTTCTGATAGTGATAATCTAAGTTTTTTAGATTCTAACTCTAATTCGATTCCCATAAGAATTTCTTTAATAGCTTCCGCACCCATTTCCGCTTTGAAAGAACCTTCACCTAACTCTGCCACCGCTTCACGATATTCTTCCTCGGTAAGCGTTTGATTCACTTTAAAAGTAGAAACGCCCGGGTCAACCACAATATATTTTTCAAAATATAATACTTTTTCTAATTCTTTAGAATTAATATCTAAAAGCGTTCCGATTTTAGAAGGCACAGATTTTAAAAACCATACATGCACCACCGGAGTAGCAAGTTCTATATGACCCATACGTTCACGGCGCACACTGGCTTGAATTACTTCCACACCGCATTTTTCGCACACGATGCCTTTGTATTTCATGCGTTTATATTTACCGCATAAGCATTCGTAATCTTTAATTGGACCAAATATTTTTGCACAGAATAAGCCATCTTTTTCAGGCTTAAAGGTTCTGTAGTTAATAGTTTCTGGCTTTTTAACCTCACCATAACTCCATGAGCGAATCTTATCAGGACTCGCTATGGAAATGGCTATCACATCAAAATCATTAGGATTTTGTGTTTGAGCCTGATGGTGAGCATGTTTAGCTAAATTGTGTGTTGCATTCATATGCGATTCCTCAATTTTATTAATTTTTTATCTTAGTAAGACTGATTATTTATTCTTCTAACTTCTTCATTTCCAAGTTCAAGCATAATGACCGTAATTCTTTTACAAGAACATTAAACGATTCAGGAATGCCCGTATTAAAGGTTTCTTCACCTTTAATAATGGACTCGTAAACATGATTACGCCCGGTTTGGTCGTCCGATTTCACGGTCAGCATTTCCTGTAGGATATGCGCTGCACCATAGGCTTCTAACGCCCACACTTCCATCTCACCGAATCTTTGTCCGCCGAATTGCGCCTTACCACCAAGCGGTTGTTGCGTAATTAAGCTGTAAGGTCCGATAGAACGAGCATGGATTTTGTCATCCACCAAATGATGCAGTTTAAGCATATAAATAAAGCCAACGGTAACCTTACGTTCAAACGGTTCACCGGTTCTACCATCAATTAAGCTAACCTGCGCCGAAGTATCCACATTGTTAAGAGTTAAAAGATTATCAATATCTTTTTCCTTAACACCATCAAATACAGGAGTAGCAATGTGTAGCCCTTTTTGATTCCCACGAGCCAGCGCAATGATTTGTTCGTCAGTTAAAGATTTAATAGTTTCAATTTCATTATCGCCATAGCATTTTAAGAAATACTCACGAATCTCGCCAGCATTAGTTTTGTCGGCATAGTAATCTTCCAACATTTTACTTACACGCTTACCGATATTCGCACAAGCCCAACCTAAATGCACTTCCAAAATCTGTCCCACGTTCATACGCGATGGAACACCCAGTGGATTTAAACAAATATCCACAGGAGTGCCGTCTTCTAGGTAAGGCATATCTTCCACCGGTAATATTTTAGATACCACCCCTTTATTACCATGACGACCAGCCATTTTATCGCCGGGTTGTAATTTTCTTTTTACGGCAATAAACACTTTTACCATTTTCAGCACGCCGCTTGGTAAATCGTCGCCTTTTTGTAAAATAGTAATTTTATCTTGGTAGTTTTTATTTAAGCGCGCGATACTCACATCGTATTCAGCAACCATTTCACTAACTTGCGCCATGGCAGATTTGTCTTTAAGGGTAATTTTTAAAAGGTCGGAAAGACTCATTTTGGCTAAAGTCGCTTCATTTAAAACATCACCACTTGTAATACCTTTGCCTGAAGTTGCCTCAAGCCCTTTCATGGATTCGGTCAGCCTAATTTTATATAATGAACTAAGAACTGAATGTTCTTCTTCTTTTTCAGCCGATAAATTATCAATATACGCTCTTTCCATGGATTGCGCTCTGGCATCTTTTTCTACTCCACGACGGCTGAAAACGCTTACACCAATTACAGTTCCGCTGATTCCTGAAGGTAATCTTAAAGATGTATCTTTAACATCCACCGCTTTTTCACCAAATATGGCTCTCAACAGTTTTTCTTCTGCCGTAACCACAGTTTCAGCTTTTGGCGTAACCTTACCAACTAAAATATCGCCGGCTTTAACTTCCGCACCGATATATACAATACCCGATTCGTCTAAGTTTTTAAGAGCTTCATCGCCAATGTTTGGAATATCGGCAGTTATATCTTCCGCACCTAATTTCGTATCACGAGCCACCACTTCAAATTCTTCAATATGCACGGAGGTAAACACATCGTCTTTCACCACACGCTCACTAATTAATATGGAATCCTCAAAGTTATAACCATTCCAAGGCATAAATGCCACCAGAACGTTTTTACCAAGGGCTAACTCGCCATTATCAATGGAGTGTCCATCGGCAATAATATCGCCTTTTTTCACCATATCACCTACTTTCACAAGAGGTTTTTGATTGATACAAGTATTATGGTTTGAACGTTGGAATTTTTTAAGGTCATACACCACTAAATCGTAAGGCAAGCCTTTACTATCGGTAGCTTTCACCACGATTCGCTTAGCATCTACCTGATACACAACACCATCGGTTTTAGATAACACGGTAACACCGCTATCGCGCGCCACAAGACCTTCCATACCGGTTCCCACAATCGGAGCTTCGGCTTTAAGTAAAGGCACCGCCTGACGTTGCATGTTTGCACCCATCAATGCTCTGTTCGCATCATCGTTTTCTAAAAACGGCACTAATGACGCCGCTACAGAAACCAACTGTGTAGGCGAAACTTCCATGTATTTAACTTCCATTGGTTCACATAGTGTAGCCTCCCCTGCCACACGACAGGTTACCAATTCTTCGGTTAAGCGGTTCATGGAATCCATAGTGCTGCTTGACTGCGCCACCGGATGATCGCCTTCTTTTGTAGCATTAAGATAAACAATTTTGTCAGACACAATACCATCTTCCACCACTCTGTAAGGAGTTTCAAGGAAACCGTATTTATTAATTCTGGCATAAGTTGCGAGTGAATTTATAAGACCAATATTTGGACCCTCAGGAGTTTCTATCGGACAAATTCTACCATAATGGGTTAAATGCACGTCGCGCACTTCAAAGCTCGCCCGCTCACGGGTAAGACCTTTAGGACCCAAAGCTGAAAGTCTTCTTTTATGGGTAATTTCCGATAGAGGATTTGTTTGATCCATAAATTGCGATAATTGCGAAGAACCAAAGAAATCTCTTAAAGCGGCTTGCACGGCTTTTACATTCACGGTTTCCGCAGGCATTAATTCTTCTACCGAAGCCATTTTTTCTTGAATGTATCTTTCCATTCTCACAAAAACGATTCTTAATTCGTTTTCAACCAATTCACCCACCGAACGCACAATACGATTGCCAAGGTTATCAATATCATCCACGCCAAAATGCCCATCGCGAATTTGCAACAGATGTTTTACGATATTAATAATATCTTTTTTAGTTAGCACGGTTAAATCTTCAGGATCGTTTAAACCAAATTTTTCATTAATTTTTACACGACCAACATTAGATAAATCGTATCTTTCGTTGCTGAAGAACAAACTTCTGAAGAATTCATCGGCAACCTCAATGTTTGGCGCATCTGCAGATTTCACTACGCGATAAATTTCGTTTAGTGCTTTAAATCTGGTATCATTTTTATCCGCTAACAATGTATTTAACAAATAAGAACCCACGGTAAGATTATCAATTAAAAGAATATTAAATTCTTTTATATTTTCTTCCGTAAATTTTTCTAAAATTTCTTTAGTGAGTTCTAAGCCCGCATGAATTAAAACAATGCTGTTGCTATCCACAATATCTTTAGCGATATTTCTGCCGATAATTTCTTCCTCAGGAACCAACACTTTCGCCACTTTCGCGCGTTCTAACTTTCTAAGAACACCTGCATTAATTGTGGTATCGGCTTTAATTAAAATTTCACCGCTGTTAGCGTCCAACAGGTCAAAATTTAGCTTACGACCTTTATACAAATCGGCAACAAAATCAATAATGTAGCCTTTTTCAGTTTGTTGGACGGAAATTTTATCGTAGAAAGTTTCTAAAATTTCTTCAGGAGACATACCCTCAACGCTTTCAGGGTTAATTTCTTTACCCTCAGCAAGAAGTTTTTCTCTAACTTTTTCAGTCTTGATAGAATCAAGCGAGCGCAATAAGCAGGTTAGCGGAACTTTTTTTCTTTTATCGATTCGCACATTTAGTAAATCTTTAGAGTCAAACTCCACATCTAACCAAGAACCCACATGCGGAATTACGCTTGCGGAGTATAATAATCTTGAATTGGTGTTTTTGCCCTTATCGTGGTCAAAAAATACGCCCGGGCTACGATAAATTTGCGATACAATAACCCTTTCGGTGCCGTTAATAACGAAAGTTCCGTCTTCGGTCATTAAAGGAATATCGCATAGCAGAATATCTTGTTCTTTAATATCTTTAACACTAACGGTCCCGGTTTCTTTATTGATATCGTTAGTGATTAATCTTAATTTAATTTTCAAAGGCAAAGCGAAGTTTGCATCTCTGTTTTTGGATTCCGCAATAGAATACTTAGGTTCATCGAAAGCATAATCCATAAATTCTAAAATAAAGCGACCATCATTGCTGTGGACAGGGAAAATAGAATTGAGAACGCCATGCAAACCTGTATTGGTTCTTTTTCCTTTAGGAACATTTAATTGTAAAAATTTCGCATAAGATTCTTTCTGCATCTGAATAAGCTCAGGTATAGCTTCTACAGATTTAATCTTAGAGTAATTTCTACGAATTCTAGTTGCGTTGTTTAATCTTTCCATTCCATCCCACCAAATATTATTTTAAAACTCAATAATAGCACAAATACCACATCAAAGATTCGCACCTTTGATGTGGCATTTACATTCAAATAAATAGTTAAAAACTATTTAAGTTCTACTTTAGCACCGGCTTCTTCTAATTTTTTCTTAATTTCATCAGCTTCAGCTTTTTTAGCACCTTCTTTTACAGTTTTAGGCGCACCGTCTACTAAATCTTTAGCTTCTTTTAAACCTAAACCTGTGATAGCTCTAATTTCTTTAATTACGTTAATTTTGTTAGAACCGGCGTCAGCAAGAATAACTGTGAAGTCATCTTTTTCTTCAACAGCAGCGGCACCACCTGCAGCAGCAGCCACAGGAGCAGCGGCAGCAACAGCTGTAACACCCCATTTTTCTTCTAACATTTTAGAAAGCTCAGCGGCTTCTAATACAGTCAATTTTGATAATTCATCAACTAATTTAGTTAAATCTGTCATTTTAAATCCTCTATTTAATAATTTATAAAAATTTTTACTTAAGCCTTTTCAGAATAAGCCTTTAATACACCAATAACATTAGTAGCAGGAGTTCTGGTAATAACTGCCACTTTTGTAGCCGCTGCCGTCAACAGACCAACCAACTTACCTCTAAGCTCATCAAAGCTAGGTAAAGTTGCCAGCGTATTAACATCAGCTGCTGATAATTTAGACGAATTATAAGCACCACCAATAATAGCCAAGTGTTGATTCTTTTTGGCAAAATCATTAACGAGTTTTGCACATGAAACAGGATCTTCTCCCCAAGCTATGGCTGATGGACCTACAAGAAATTCATCTAAAACACTATTTTGTGTGTCTCGCAGGGCTAGACTGGCAAGGCTGTTCTTAATTACTTTAAAACCCATATCTGCTTTAGATGTGATATTTCTTAGTTCTTCAATCTGCGCAACGCTCAGTCCTTTATAATGAACTACGATTACCGATTTCGCACTAGTAAATATCCCATTTAACTCAGAAACAAGCTCTTCTTTTTCAGAACGATTCACTCACTCTCTCCTTGTTAAAGTTCACAATAATGTTAAGTAAATTTATGCAGTAATTAATAAAATTTAAGAGCTTGAGCTTTATATTAGGAGCTTTCCGTCGTAGTGTATATTAATACATACGGAGGAAAGCGACGACATAGAAAGCCAAGATATTAAATTTTACACCACTACACCCCGCCCGATGAGAAGCCTAATAAATATTAAACTACTCACCGTCTACTTAGGTAATTAAGCTGCTTCTCATACTTAACAACAAAAAACAACACCTAAGGTCTTTGAGCGGTATCTTTTTGATATATCTATTAAAACAGATATACCTATTTTTTAATTTTATAATTTAACCACGCTGGATAAATCTAATTTTAAGCCCACGCCCATGGTTGAACTAATACTTGCTCTAACAAAATAAGCACCTTTAGCTCCTGACGGTTTAGCCTTAGCTAAAGCATCAAAGAAAACTTTCACATTTTCTATAAGAGCATCTTCTTTAAAATTTAGTTTGCCTAAACCCGCATGCACGATACCTGCTTTTTCAGCTCTAAATTCTACCTGACCGGCTTTAGCTGCCTCTACTGCGCCTTTAACATTCACAGTAACACTTCCAAGTTTAGCATTCGGCATTAAACCTTTAGGACCTAATATTTTTGCTACTCTCCCCAAAAGAGCCATCATATCAGGAGTAGCAATTAATTTATCAAAATTAATTTCACCTTTTTCCACGATTTCAATTAAATCTTCCGCTCCAACAATATCCGCACCGGCAGCTTGAGCTTCAGCGGCTTTATCGCCCCTTGCCAATACTGCGATTTTAACAGTTTTGCCTGTGCCGTTCGGTAATTGCACAACGCCACGCACGATTTGGTCGGAATGCTGTGGATTAACGCCCAATTTCACTGCCACATCTAAAGTTTCAGGAAATTTTAATTTTGAATTAGCCATTAAAATTTTCACAGCTTCTTCAATGGCATAAACTTTATTAGTATCAACCGATTCTTTAATTTTACGGATTCTTTTTACTTCTTTAGTCATATTATTTCTCCACCACTTCTAAACCCATTGAAATTGCTGAACCTTTAATCATTGCCACAGCTGATTCAAGGCTTCTGGCGTTAAGGTCAGGCATTTTATCTTCAGCTATTTTTTTAATAGCATCCATGGTAATTGAACCAACAGTGGTTCTGCCTGTGGTAGAAGACCCTTTAGAAATCCCTGAGGCTTTTTTAATGTAATATGTAACCGGAGGTTTTTTAGTAATAAAAGTAAAGCTACGATCTTCATAAACCGCAATTACCACAGGAATTGGCATTCCTGCTTCTAAACTTTGGGTTTGCGCATTAAAGGCTTTACAAAATTCCATAATGTTAATACCTGCAGGACCCAATGTAGAACCCAATCCTGCCGGAGCCGCTTGGTTAGCGGGGATTTGAGATTTAATATAACTTTTAATTTTTTTTGCCATTTTTTCCTCTATTTATATTTAAGGATTAGAGTTGTAGTTTGATTTTAGCTTATCTACTACACATTTAAATTATATTTACGCATAAAATTTTGCATAAACATACAGTTTATATTAGTATAACTTTTTTCAACAAAAGTCAAATAAAAATATTTAGATTTGATTCCACTACCCCGTCGGCTTCACCGACACCCCTTCGCCTAGCGAAGGGGAATGTATGATATTAATCTTTAATTTTTTCCACTTGATTGTATTCAAGCTCCACAGGAGTTTGTCTACCAAAAATAGAAACCGAGATTTTCAGTTTCATTTTTTCCTCTTCAATTTCTTGAATGATTCCTTTAAAAGAAGCAAACGGTTCTGCAATAATTTTAACCTCTTCACCCACTTCAAAATGATGTTGGCTACTGGTAGCCATTGAATTTTGCGAATCAACCTGATTTAACATTTTATCAATTTCCGCTTGCGACACCGGGAAAGGAATTCCGTCTTTATCCAGCGAACCAAGAAATTTAGAAACGCCACCAATACTTTTAATCAGATGGAACAGTTGTTCATCTAAGCTCATATTAAGGAAAACATACCCTCTGATAAGATTTTTCTTCACGCTGTTTTTTTTGCCGTAACGCATTTGCAAAACTTCCTGCGTTGGAATAAAAAGCTCATTAATACGAGATTCCAATCCTTTTTTTTCAACTAATTCTTTAATAGATTCCAAAACTCTTTTTTCATAGCCAGAGTAAACCTGTAAAATATACCAATTCATGTTTTAACTCCCTAAATTAAGTAAGAAACCTACAACACCGGAAAGAATCCAATCCAGCACGAAAAAATAAAAAGCGGTAATAAAAACCATAACAAAAACTATGCCTGATACTTGGATAGCTTGCTTTCTAGGCGACCAAGTAATTTTAAAAAATTCTTGTTTTACCTGATTAAAAAAATTAAGTGCGTCTTTAAACATATTTTATATTTAACCTTTATAGATTCCTCCACTATTTTAAGTGGCAGGAGTGGAAGGTCTCGAACCCTCAACCCTCGGTTTTGGAGACCGATACTCTACCAATTGAGCTACACTCCTAAAAACATTTAACTAATTTATTATTTAAGAATCACAATAAATTAGCTCTTTAAGCATAACGACTAATGCAAAAAATTGCAATATGAATTTTAAGTAAATCCACTACCCCACCTGCAAAAGCAGGCACCCCTTCACCAGCGAAGGGGATTTACCATTTAGCTTACTTATCCAAAATAACCGAGATAACACCAGAACCAACAGTTCTGCCACCTTCTCTTACTGCAAATCTTAAGCCTTCTTCCATTGCTATCGGCGTAATTAATTCCACCGCAAATGTT
>JAISPM010000034.1 GCA_031274895.1 Alphaproteobacteria bacterium | reverse complement strand
TATTGTTAAACTTTCGCCATTTCTATAATTAAGAAATGCGAGTCCTCTATAGCTTTAATTTTTAGCGACTCTTCTACAGTAGTCAAGCCATCCCTTGGGTCAAGGGTTGTTCCGTTAATATCACTGATACCTTCGGCTTGCACCAAATAGGCTTGTCTGTTTGCCGCTACTTCAAAATCAAGTTCTTTGCCTTTTTCCAGCTCCGCCACATAAATATTAACATCCTGATGGATTTTAATAGGGGCATCGCCTTTAACACTAGATACAGCATGAAAGAAAACATTTTTGCGCTTTGCGTCATCGTAAATAAAGTCGCCATAGTTAGGGGTTAAACCTTGTTCATCAGGGAATATCCAAATCTGCAGCAATCTGGTTACGCTATCGCTTTGGTTATTCATTTCCGAATGGAAAACACCTGTTCCTGCGCTCATGTATTGAAAATTACCGCGCGATAAAGTTTTTTCATTCCCCATACTATCTTTATGAGTTAGTTTACCATCAAGAACATAAGAAACTATTTCCATGTTTTTATGGGGATGAGTTTCAAATCCTGTTTTTGGTTGCACGTAATCGTCATTAATAACGCGTAATACACCAAAGTTCATATTATTTCTGTTGAAGTAATCGGCAAAAGAAAAATGGAATCTTGATTGCAACCAACCTAAATCTGATGAACCCATATTGTAAACCGGATATTTTGTTATCATGATTATATACTCCTTTCTATATTAAAAAAATTAGTGATTTTAAGTTTATACTGTGTTGCAAAGTCGCACATGTATTATTAATATAAACATAAACTGACTAATTTTTACTATACTAATTATAATATAGTATACTTTTTGTAATATGTAAAGGGGTATCTAGTATAAAAAATATAGTTATAAATCCGTCATACCGGAGCCTTCAGCGGCTGGTATCCACTGCCTATCAAAAAAGCAGTCTTTAATCTTACTGGATTAAAGACTGCTTTTTTAAGACAAGGGATGCCGTTCTTCAACGGCATGACGAGTGTGAATTATTGCGGAGGAGCAATAATAATTTCTTCACCAATACCGGTTGGTGGTTGATTTGCTAAAAGATTAGTTTCAAAATCGGTTTTAGTAGGAGTGGGTGCAGGTTCTGCCACAGGTGCAGCTACTTCCGGAACAGGAGCTGGCACTACAGGGGCAGGAACAAGAATTGGGGTTGCACCGGGATTCGGAGTTAAAGGTGTTGATACAATAAATGGCGATGTTTGTTCTGGAATAATTCCGACACTTGGAAGAATCCCTCTGGAAGAATTCCAGCAAGAGAAAGAATCACTTTTAAGAAAAACATCATTACCGCTTTCTTGCATTCCAACCATAATTAATTTAGATTCGTTCGGATAAAAATAGAACATTACATAAGGAAAGTCTCTATCTGAATAAACAAATAAACCATTATTGGGCGATACATATACAGTAACAAACTGTTGACCGTTTACAAAAAGCTGTTGTTCGGTTATATCAAAAACGAATTTTGAACGAGCTTTAATCTCAAGTATTTGCTGATAATTAGGAGAATATCTGTTGACATCAGCCGTAAGCATAGTATCAAAACTACAGATATATTCAGTAGCATATGAGCTGCTAATACTTATTGCCGAAACAAAAAACACTACAAAAGCTATACGCACGTATTTCATAAGACACTATTCTCAAAATTCTACTATATTTATAACATAAAAAATATTATAATAGGAAATACGAATAATATCAAGGAATAAATAAAAATGGGTAGTATTGGATTTTGGCAAATTATTATTATTTTAATAATAGTAGTAATAATATTTGGTGGTAAGGGTAAAATATCCAGTGTTTTATCGGATGTTGCTAAAGGCTTAAAAAATTTTAGGAATGAAATTTCTGATGATGATAGTAAAAATAAAGAGAATAAAGATAATTCTTAATTTCTTAAATACATCTTTCTTCTTGAGAGGTAGTTTATCCGTAATTAGACAGCAGCCCGTTTCGGCTTAAGATGACAATTGTAATTATCGCAAGGCTTATCACCAAAATTGGAGCAATAGCTGCATAAATACCGATGATTATTGTTCTGCTCGATGGTAATATCTTTTAAAACTCTCGAGAAAGTTTCAGGTCGCATGTTTAAAAACCTTGCGATGCTGGCTTTATCGAAGTTTTCATCTTTTTTAGACATATCGTTTTCAACTAAAAACAGGGCAAGACGTTCTTTTGCTTCGTGGCAATTAAGATTCTCAAAATAATTATTTTTTCTGATAATATAGTTTTCCTGATACTTTAGGAAATCTTCTAAAATTTGAATGTTTTTATGGAAAATATCCTTAAAGGTTTTTTCGCCCATAATAAAAAACAGGGTATCGTTGCTGAGGGCGTTAATCGCCACATCTTTGGTGAAAAATTTAGAGAAAAAGACATCGCCCTTTTTACATAAATCAATCACACCTTCGTTGCCCTTGATATTAATTTTAGAAATTTTTATCTTACCGTTTAAACAAAAATAAACATGATTTTCCAGCAGAGGAATCGTATCGTTTTTGTTAAATTTCAACAATTTACCTTTTTGAAACAGGTGGCAGATTTCCCGCTTAGATAAATTCGCCAATAAATCGTTATATTTAGCGTAATCTATTAATTCTATGGCATGCTTTTCCACCTCAATATAGGCAGATAAATCCAGCAACATAGACTTTTCTAAATCTATAAAATTATTAATTAACTTTGTTAAGATTTTAAAACATTCTTCAATATGAATAAACTTCGTATTAACCTGCTGGTCAAGCAGAGCATCACCATTATCAATAAAATCAAAAATAAATTTACCAAACTCACCATATCTATTCATAATAGATACAATATAATCCACAGGAATTTCATTATTCTTGTTTGCAAAAAAGCTCAGGGTGCCGCGCTTAATGCCCAGTTCTTCTATTAAATTAATTAATGAGATATATTTTTCGGTTTGCGAATCCATATCGTTTTGCAACACCGTTATAACTTTATTAATTAAAGGATTAATTAATAGGTTTGTATATTCACTAACTATGATGTTAGTCTGTTGATTTTCTTTTTCATCAATATTTAACAAAACATCTAAATAAGGATTAAGTTCTTCTTGAAATGACGAATTTTTAACAAATTGAATAATTTTATCTTTGGTTTGGTTTTTTTCCGCATGCAAATGAGTAATGCTTTCCATGGTGGAAAGCCCCCTGATTTTTTGCACCAAATAAACAAAGTCTAAAATGCCTCTAATATATAATGTATCTTCTTTTGCAGAAGTCATAACCTACTCCAAATCTACCCTTACATAAGAATAATTTTTTTTTTGATAT
>JAISPM010000082.1 GCA_031274895.1 Alphaproteobacteria bacterium | reverse complement strand
TTTATAATATTATCTTATCAAATATACGATACCAAAATTAAACCTAAGTTTCCCATAGAGACTCTATATACCCTGTCTCAAATAAGTGAAATATTTATTAGCGCATATTATTACACATTAAAAACTTTTATTGGGCTAATAATACCTATAGTTATTCTTTATATAATAATTAAAACTAATGTTTATAAACGACTAGAAAAATTTGATATTCTTAATAATATAATACAAGAAAATATGACCATTATTATTTTAATAGGAGTGATAATGTATTTAATATTAATAATATATAGTTTTCTACCTAAATATACTATTAATATTTCTGAAAGGGAACATCTAAGAAAACATCTTATTGGGCGTCCTAAAGATTCAGTAGAGAAAATAAATAATATAATGACAGTAGATAAAATAAACGATACTATAAAAAATTACCAATCATTATACTAATATCCTATCCTAACACGGATAACCATCACCCTTATCAAAAGACTCGGTTGTTAGGGAATCAAAGGAAATTGCGTGGGTTTTTACATCTCTTGAGAACAGGGAATCTATTAAGCAGAGGTAGTCTTTACTTGTAATTTCTCTATCAACCACAAAGCCTTTGAATTTAAATGATGCGTTTTTATTCTTAGTATCTACAATGCTTAACAGCAGACCTAACCTATGATTTTCAAGGCTTGCATCTTGTGTAAAAAGTATATGAATATTATATCTTGGGTTATTTATATTTTGAGTAAAGCCAATTTCTTCAAAGTTACTAACAATCCTATCAACATACTCCTTAAGCTCAGCATCGTTCCGATTACTTTCATTTACAAACAACCTAAAAGTATTCGGCTCACTTATGCTACCGGTTTTTTCAAATGTAGCCACATGTTTTTGATTGCTTGCACAGGCTCCAACCAATAACAGAACAAACAACATCATCAATTTTTTCATATACACACCTTTTTTATTTTATTATACACTACCCATTGATAAAAACAAAATCTTTATAAAAATAAATGCTGACAGGAGTGTTATCAATAGTTATGGGGGAAAATTGCCAAGAGGATACAGCTTGGCGGATTTCTTGCTGAAAATACTTTGCTAAATTAGAATCGATATCACTTGCCAAAAACTCAATTGCCATAATATTTCCTGACTTATCCACCAGTAATCTGGTTTTTATCACCACTTTTTGTTTTAAGTTCATTCTGCTAACAGCCTTAGGATAGGTTGGCTCAGTTGACTTCAAAATGCTGTATTTAATATTCGCCACATATTGCGATTCTACAATAGTTTCTTCCATTGGTGCAGAAGATATTTCTTCCATATTTTCACTTGGCTTGTCTTTTGAAATCCCATCTTTCTTTTTAGGAACACTTTTTTGTGCTGTTTTTTTCTGAACAACAATTTGGACAGGAATTTGATTGTTTAAAGAAATAAAATCTATGTTTTGATACGATAACAAAAATGGAGAAATAATTGCTAAAATTATTCCCCCATGCAATGCTGTAGATATTAAAAGGTATTTATATTTATGAAATATCATATGCTACCGTCCCTTCATGAGAAGAGAAACTTTAATTCTGAATTTTGAGGATTTTTTTCTTTATATATTGTTGCTTTGCCTCGTAGTGTATTTTAATGCATAAGGGGCAAAGCGATAACATAGAAAGGAAAAAAGACCAAAATTACTTAAAACTCGTAGCGGAAACCAACATAGTAGTTTCTTTCCGGAGCCACCACATAGTTCCCGAAGCTATCTTGCGAAATGTTATACTTCTCGTTAAACAAGTTATTCACACCTGTCATTAGGTAAAGATTATTAAATGGCGAGTAATCCATGGTTAAATCTGTGGTAAATGTGGATGGTGCAAAGGTTTCTTGTTGCCCTGCCGCCACATTGTTTTCTAAATATTTTCCTGTGTAATTGAAGCGCGCGCCAAGGTTTAGCTTATCTATTACCTCATATTTAGTATTAACAATGGCTTTAAAGTCTGGCACTGTGGCTACTTGTTGCCCTGCATATTCGCCTCTTAACACGCGCGTATTCAAATAAGTGGCAGATTCGTTAAAAGTTAGTCTCCACACATTTTGTTCGGCAAAGGCTTCAGCTCCTGCGCGACGGGTGCGGTCTATATTTTTATAATGCCACTTAGTATGCCCCATATCAAAATCTGTAAATACTATTTCATTATTATTTTGCATATAAAACGATGTCAAAGTAAAGAATGAATTTAAAACATATCCTTTATAACCAATCTCATAATTATCACCCGTTTGAGATTTTAAATTATTTAATACATACTGATTGTTCTCTTTATCTACCAATTGTGTTGGCGATGGCGATACAAAACCTCTTTCATAAGCCACATAAATTTTATTAGTAGGATTAAAATCGTAAACTAAACCGGCAGAATAGGATTGATTACTATCATGAGTGCTTTTACTATCGGCAGCTTTTGCTTGATGAGAACCTGTAATATTAGAATCTCTATCAATATTAAACTTAGCCCATTCTTGTCTGGCACCGGCATTAAAACTTAAATCACCAATTACTTTTTGGTCAAGAAGAGCAAAAATACTATGAGTATCTTTACCAAGATTATTATTAGCTACCAAATTATACTGCATAGGAGGTCTTCCCGGTCCTGTAAAAATATATGGGAAATCTACAATACTATTTCTATCCAGTTTATTAGATAGAAACTCATACCCAGAAATCACACTACCACTATCATAAGAAAATTTTTCTTTTAGGTTAGCACCGAGTTTAGTTTCTTTGAAATCTCCCACCATAGTGCCACTATACTTACCACCATAGTTTCCAAATTCAGAATCAGGAGATATTTGAATTATTCCTGCACTATCATTATTTGAATCAATTACTTGATAATAACCCTTCGCATTAATTTCCCAGTTCTCACTAATTTTATAATCATATTTCAAAGAATAATCTTGAGTGGTCTCTTTATAATCTGTAATAAAATTACCTGCTTGTCTGCGGTTTTCCTCAATTTGTTCTTTTGTGATGCCGTTAGACGTGGTGCCATTACCTTGCGAGTATTTAGCATTAAAGGCAAGGGTTTGATTATCGGTTAAATTGTAAGCAACGCCGCCACTTACAAAATGGGTTTTGCTTTTATCTTTTTCGCGA